>JAYSPO010001557.1:0-10624 GCA_043722015.1 Candidatus Kuenenia sp.
CCAACTAAGAGTGCTGGTGACTATCCAGAATCTCCCAGTTCGCGGCGAAGGCGCAGGAGAACTCGGGATTTGGCAACGCGAACTGTGCCGGGTTTGATATCCATGTCGGCGGCGACATCGCTGGCGGCGCGTCCTTCAACGACGACTTTCCAAAACGCCAGCCAGGTACGTTCGTGAAATTCGTCTTTGATTGAATCAAGGGCACGGCGCAGGACGTCACTGACGACGATGTCATCATCGGCGTCGGTTATCTCGATCACTATGTTGGCATCGGTGCCGGGATCTCGAATATCCTTCATTCGCATTGATGCTTCGGTTCCTCCGACCCCGGCTGGCTCTCGGTTTCTTCTGTTGAAGTGGTCCATTGCTTTGCTGCGAGCAATCGTCATCAGCCAACCGCGAAACGTATCGCCGGGTCGATCCTTGCGAAAACGATCCAGGTGAGAGAAGACAGCGGCGAAAACTTCCTGCAGGACATCGACTATATCCTGCTGAGAAACTCCCCATCGGCGGCACCATGAGGCAACCAGTGGTGTGTAGAGCCGGACAAGTCGTTCCCATGCCTTGGCGTCGGCCACGCGAGCTTCGTTGAGCAGGCTGCGGGACGTGGAACCACCGCTGAATTCGTGTTCTGACGGTTCTTTCAAAGTCGATTTCCTCGCCGCCGTCGCGAAAACGCCGTCACGGCAATACTAATGCCGACGAGCAGTGTCGAGATCGACACCATCATCGTAAACGCTCCGCGGAGTCCAGTTTGGGTGTTCTCAATTTCATGGTCAAGCGGTCGGACAATTTTGAGGACTCCAACGACGTCTCCGATACTCCAGTCGCGTTTAGGACTCTTGCTCGTCGGACTCAAGTCATTATGGCACCCGAGACAGCTTTTCTCCATGTGCCGAGCTCCATAAAAGTGCAGCTGCCGCCGACCGTCGGATTCGACAAATCGCGTGTATTCCTGCTGCGGCTCGTCAGTCGGTTTGGCGTTAGCTTCCAGCCAGTCGAGCGCCTCTTTTTCCATGTCGTTCTGTGGTCCGCCATTTTCTCGGCCCGGCCACGGATGCCGCCCGTAGACACGCACTTCCATGCCGGGATTTCGTCGACTGATGCGTTCCCCGAGATCAATGGAGAATGTGGCTGGCAGTGGCAGCGAGGGATGGATCGTGCGGTAATTCTCGGTGATGGCGACTCCGGATATTTTCGGATTAATTTCCTCGATCCGTTCGCTGTAGAATCGCCAAACCTCGTCAAGCATGTTGTTTTCTTGGCGCGCACTTTCCAACGCAGTCTGGCGGACGAAGTACTCGGACAGGCTGGACAAATACCACAAGCCTGCGATCGAGCCGAAAACAACTGCGAAAAACGCACTCACTGCCAATGGATAGCGTTGGCACCAGCGGAGAGTTCGTTCAATGCTTCCCGCCGGTCGTGCAAGTGCCGGGCGACCGTCCAGGAAACGCCAGAGATCCGCTTCCATTTCGCGGCCACTCTGATACCTGCGAGAAGGCGATTTGTGCATAGCCTGCAGGCAGATGATTTCAAGATCCCGTGGAATACTTGTGCGAATACGTCGTGGTGGTCGAGGATCGTCGTCCATCACCTGGATCAAAAGTTCGCGCCGTTCCCCTCGAAACGGACGCTGCCCCGTGAGCATTTCATATAAGACAACACCAAGGCTGTAGATGTCGCTGCGAGCATCGACTTGATGCGACGCACCGGCCGCCTGCTCCGGCGACATGTATGCGGGAGTTCCGAGGACGCGACCGTCGGAGGTCATTGTCTGGTCGCCCGTATCCCGCTTGGCAAGTCCGAAGTCCATCAGATGAGCACGCCCCATTTGATCAAGAATGATATTTCCAGGCTTGATGTCGCGATGGATGACTCCGTGTTCGTGGGCGTAGTGCAGAGCCGCTGCAAGCTCACGGGCAATCGAGGCGGCTTCTTTCAGAGCGAGTCCTTCAGAATGATCTCGCAAACACGATTCCAGAGTACGTCCGTCGATGAACTCGCAAACGAGAAACCAGATACCATCTTCTGTCTGCCCAGTTTCATACAGGGTGACGATCGAAGGATGCTTGAGTTGCGCGGCACTACGGGCTTCGCGGAGAAATCGCTCAACATCTTCGGCGGAAGCAAAATTGCCGGCCCGCTGGACCTTCAAAGCCACAACTCGTTCCAGGCGAGGATCCCATGCCTGAAAAACGTATCCGAATGAACCGACGCCAAGTTCTGCGCGCAGTTCGAAGCGGTCAAGGTAGACTGGCCCTTCAAGAAGTCGCCGCGCCAGTCCGGTACCGGCATCCGCTGCGATCCGGACCGAACCGGATCCTGCCAGTCCGGAAAGAACGGCGCTCGCCAAAATCTGCTCGATTTCGGACAGTTCAGAGAATGAAGTTGTGGGAAGTCTCTGAAGCTGAACTAGGAGCGGGTCATCGGGCTTGTCAAGCACCTCAAGTCGATTCAGGCAAGTCGGGCACAGCTCGATATGTGAGGCAATCGTTTCAAATTCAACGCCTGTGGAGCGACCGAGGGCGAAGTTCTGCAGGGCTTCAGGTGATGGGCAAATCTGTTGTGGCATCTTCAGTTTAACCCTCAGGCGTTACACTTTTGTGTAACGGGTGTTCGTTCTTGAGACTGTCGGATGCGTATTTGCGGTGCGGCACATCCCATTCCTTCCTTTTTCGGAGCATAACATGATACCTTCTTCACGACGCGATTTCCTGACGGATGTTGGCCGCGGCATGCTGGTCGCGGGACTTGGCACGACAGTGGCCGGAAATCTGGGATTCTCGACAGCTTTCGCAGACCGAGGCCCGGAATCTCTGAAACTGGGGCCATATGAATCTCTCGTGGAATTGATCCGCAGCACCCCACCGGAAAAGCTTCAACCAATTCTGGTTGCAAAACTGAAATCCGGAGAAGTCAATAACAAGCAACTTATCTCCGCCGCGGCGCTGGCGAATGCCGAAGCCTTCGGAGGACAGGATTATGTCGGATATCACACGGCAATGGCGATGCTGCCTGCCCTGGAGATGACAAAGCATCTGCCGGTTGAACGCCAGTCGCTGCCGGTCCTGAAAGTGATCTATCGCAATTCGCAGCAATGCCAGGACCACGGCGGAGCCTCGAAGGCAACCTTGATGGCGCTGCATGCTGCCGAACACTCTGCCGAAGGGGACATCGGTCTTAAGATTCGGGCCGCATGTCGCCAAGGCGCCATGGAGGATGCCGAACAGCTGTTCGCGCCACTGGCGAATGCTTCACTGCAGGACGCATTCAATGCCTTGCAACCGGCCGTCCAGGACGACATTAACGTCCATCGTTTCGTCTTCGCGCATCGAACCTATGGTCTGGTCGGGCTGCTGGGAAATGAATACGCACACACGCTGCTCAGGCAGTCGGTTCGACAGATGGTTGACTTCGAACGTGAGCACAAGCGGCACAACCATCCTGACAACCCGATCCGCGCTCTCCTTCCTCAACTGCTCGACCAGTACAAACTCGTGGGCAAGGCGCTTGGGAAAAAAGACCCAGGTGATATGGCGGTCGATGCTTTGGCACGCGCTGTCTATGAAGGCCCACCGGCTCGTTCCGCTGATGCCGTCGCGGCAGCACTGGCAGACGGGATCGATCCGGAAGTGGTCGGCGAAGCAATTTCACTTGCGTCGAATATGCTCGTGCTGCGACAAGGGGCCGATCGATGGCGGACACACGGCGATTCGGCAGGTGTCCATTCTTCGGATGCCACGAATGCCTTCCGGAATATGGCTCGAAACACGGATACGAAGCACGCGGTGTCCGGCCTGATTGTGGCGGCCTACCACAGTGCCAGCCATGCGCCGTTCGCTGGTGAGTCTTATCCACTGGAGGAACATCGAGCTGCGATCAGAGCGACCGATGCTGCTGGACTGCTGGCCGAGTGCGAAGACGCGGTGAAGGTCAACGATCAGGGCCGGGCTGCGGCGGCGATTCAGATCTACGGTGAGAAGAATTACCCTGTAGAGGCGGTCTTTCAGACGCTGATCAAATACACGATCAGCGAGGACGGTCGGCTGCATGGCGAGAAATACTTCCACACAGTCGGTGAAGAGTATAGAACCACACGCTCAGCATTCCGATGGCGGCAGATCACGGGACTCGCACGCGTCACCGCCAGCTCGTATGGATACAACCGAACGGACGAGCATGGGTTTCACGCAGCCGGTTACGAGGATGCTTGCCGACTGCTGGGAATTATGACGTAAACCATCAGCCATTGGTCGCATTGAAGACAGGTCGCGTTTACTTCCAATTGTCATGGGTTGATAATTCACCGCTGCAAAGTTGGCGCAGTCAGCAACGATGCAGCGGGTTGAGGCGTTCCGAATGAATGACTGCCGTCAAACACCCAAAAGTAATTGAGTTGTGATCGGAGATCGAACTATGCTGCATAAATGTTTTCTGGCAATCCTTTTGGCGGGGTTTGTCACATTGCATCCTTCGGTCGCAGACGAACTCACCGCGATACCTTCAGCGACCACTGCACAGATTCAACAATCAGTGGATCGCGCCATTGGTTATCTGCAAACAGAAAGTGCTGCGTGGTTGAACACTCGCAAATGCGCCGCCTGCCATCATGCGCCCATGCCGCTCTGGGCGCTGAGCGAAGCAGCACAGCACGGGTACGAGATCGACAGGAAGTATCTCGATGAGAAGTTCGAGTCTCTGTTGGGGAGTAAAGAAAAGTTGATTGCTGCCAAGCTTATCTACGGTCCGGATGATCCACCCGATCCGCGGCCACAGGGGCGAGCTCTCAATATGGGGCTACCATTCCTGGCGATCGCAGCAAGGTCGTTTCCCTCGCTGAAAGATGAGCAAATACAGGGTCTGAAGCTGGTAACAGAGGAGATCATTCAGAAGCAGCAAGGCGACGGTTCGTGGGAGTTCTTTGCGACTCTTAGACGACCGCCGATCAACGAGAGTCAGACGACCGACGTCGCCTGGATCATCTTGGCGTTGGCAGGAGAAACTGGACCAGAATTGCCGGAATCGCAACGTACCTCCCTGATGAAAGCCGAAGCCTGGCTCGATGCGGCGAAGCCCGGCGATCTCCATCAGGACAAAATCCTGAAAGTGCTTATAGGGGCTCGGGGCGGCAAAACCCGCGAAGCATTGCAAGCCACAATTGACGAACTCTTGGCCCTGCAACGTGACGTCGGTGGCTGGAGCCAGACAGTTCCTAAATTGAAGAGCGACGCATTTGCCACCGGCCAGACATTGTATGCCCTGTCACTCGTTGGGTACACGGCCGACCGTCCGGAAATGAAGCGGGGTATTGACTTTCTGGTCGCCACACAAAACCCCGACGGGACGTGGCCGATGATCTCTCGCTCAACCCCGGATGGTTCACCCGGTAGTTCAAGATTACTCTCGCCGATTTACTGTGCTTCCGGTTCGTGGGCCGTACTTCCCATGACGAGACTCGTACCGAAAGACAATTGAAAACTTAGAGGAACGATGCTCGGCTTAAGTCCGCTGAACGTCGGAAACGATGATCTCAACAAGGTTGTGTCGCTTATGGAGTTCGAACCCTTGGCCTGAGTTATCAGTTTTCGCCCGAGCTCGAGTTGGCTGGAAAAGACAGCCTGCTTCGTCAACTGCCTCTGTGGCCACGACCGACGACGGGAACCGGATTTCGCGTGCGAGCGTCGGTCCGACACACCGGAGTGGCTAACAATTTGATTTTCGAAGGTTCGAATTGCCGTCAGGTGACGCAGTCGAAATGACGACAATTTCCATGCAACGAAGCAGCAAGGATGACCGGACTGCGGCCTGAAACAGCTGCAGCCGAAACCACTTATGAGGGCGTGTCCTGAGTTGGAAGCCGTTTCCGGCTCCGCGGGGTGCTCGTCTGCATCCTCGCAGTTTTTGATCGCAAAAACAGCGGTGCTGATGCACCCTGACAACATGCTTGAGACGTTCAGCGAGGTGGCGGTGAAAGGTCCTGAATTGATGCGGCCGGTGCTTCAAGCGAGCGTGGCGCCGTTGGTCAACGTTCAGAGTGCGGAAGCGGTCGGTGCTGAGATCAAGCGGCGGGCGATTGCTCTGAACTGACGGAAGTCATGTTTTCACTTCCATGGCGGAACGAGTGGTCGCGGGGATGCGGTGTACTCCTTCGCGTGGCCTCGAATTCGCTTGGGCTTAACTGCAGCATCTGATGCAGGCGAATCGTCGGCCATTATTCATCCCCCAGCAGGCGTTGACGAATCCATGCAGATTCCGTTTTCGCCTTCGCAGCCTTCCCACGGCGCATGATCTCCGCACGCTCGGCTCGCGTCACGCGGATGCGAACGTACATGGTCTTCGCTTCTTCCTTTGGTTTTTTTGGGCGGCCTCTCATACCCGTCAGTGTAGTCGCAATAAATCTCGATTGTAAACCCTACTTGGCTATTGACTTTCTGTAGTCACAATAATAAAGTGCTGAAACACTATCGCCCAAAAGGATTCCGCCATGAACACTATCATCTACACTCGGTTCTCGCCACGGCCTGCCAAAGACGGCGACGCAGAACGCATCGCGGCCAATGAAGACGCCGAATCCATCCGGCTCCAAGTGGACGTCTGCCATCGTTACGCCGTGATGAAGTCGCTGATCGTCACTGAAACAATCAAAGACCCTGAGACTTCCGCGCGACAAACTCCTTTGTTTGAACGTGACGGCGGATCGCAACTTCAGTTTCTGGAGCGGGGAACCCACGTCATCTGCTCGAAGCTGGACCGCGTGTTTCGCTCGACGGCCGACGGCCTGCTCACCATGGCCCATTTCAAAAAACACGGTATTACGCTGCATTTTGCCGACCAAAACGGCTGCACGCTCGATCTGAGCACTGGTGAAGGGGAATTCCTTTTCACGATTTTGCTCGCGGCGGCAGCGCTCGAACCTCGCCGGACGGCAGACCGGACATCAAAGGCAATGAAGCACCGCCAGTCCAACGGCCAGCGGATGACTTCCGCAACGACGATACCATTCGGCCAGATGATAGATCCAGACAACGACTCGATGACAATCCCCTGCGAGGATGAAATCGAAGCCATCCAGTGGGCGCATCAACTGAGCAAGCAGAAAGTATCGTTACGCGAAATTGCCAAACGCATCGGGCCAATCAGGGGCAAGATCCTGTCGCCACAATCGGTGAAAAGCCTGATCACAAAATGGTCTGATGACTGATCCTGAAGCACCGACCAGCCGAACTCATCATTCGGTGCCCTGTGATTCTTTTCGATGGTCACCAGGTTTGAATGCCGGTTCAGCTTCTCCCTCTTCTCGGCCGGGACGTGTGAATTCTCCGAACGCTCCGCAGTCCCCGTTTTTCGATCTACTCACCACTTCTCACCACTTCGGTATGAAAGCAGATGAAAATCAATGCAATTGAATAGGATCAATTGCAATGACCGAAAGAGCCGAATACACTGCTGAACGCTTATGATTCAGTGATTTCGCGGCTGTGGTGTAGTGGCAACACATCAGCTTCCCAAGCTTAGGATGCGAGTTCGATTCTCGCCAGCCGCTTTGTTTTGCTAAGAGGCCTTGACAAAACCTGCGTGAGCCGCCACGTCTGTGGTTGCGTTCAGGCAAGAAGAGACTGCAAACAGGCCTCGAACAATCGTTGAAGGGCGATGGCATGTCATCGCTTTCTTCTTCAGGTTGTTCGGCGTTTTGTACGCTCCGCATTCAGATCCACTTCACCTGAGACGCAAATCGACATTGTGTGGTTCAATGCGTGTTTCATAGCCTGCCTCGCGGAACGCCCGCATCGGTGGCTTATGGGACGTGCCAGTCATTTCGACGGCGACGATCTGGTCCTGTGTTTTTAGGTCAGTCGGACCACGTACCAGGAGAATCAGATGTCGGTGATCGTGACCTGTGAGGAATGCGGCAAGCAGTATCGAGTCGGCCCTGAGCGATTTGGAACCGTAATTCCCTGTAAGATCTGCTCAACGATGATGCGAGTGCCGGGGCGTCTGACCGGCAAGGCACCAGTCAAGGCAGCCCCCTTGGTGTTGGCAGTGGTCGCCGGGATCGTTGTCATGGGACTTGCCGCAGCAGTTGCGGTCTTTTTCCGGAACCATCGGGGAGCGGATCGCGAGTCCGACGTTGCCATTTCGCCATTGCAGGATCCATCAGAGCCAGCGCAGGATCGGTCAGGATTCGGATCGCGGAAACAGCCGGGGCCTGACATTCCCCAGGTTCCACCAGCCTTCCACCGTTCCAAGCCCAATGGGGTTTCGCCGGCGACACCAGCAGGAACGAATCTCACTGGCCAGCAGGCTGCGGCGATCCCAGGGCGGGCTGCGCCGCGAGTGGCCAAAAAACAGAAACCCCCAGTGACGATTCTGGAACCGGACTACAAGCTTCTTTCGACGCCGAGCATAGGGGACGTTGCTCCGACGATTCTGAAACCGACAATGAACGACACCACGTCTCGTGCGACCCATCGAGCTCCCGACGACAGTTGGTATGGCAAGCCCGGTTATGCAGTCAAATTGAGTCCGGAATTTGAATTGGATTCGGTTGACGATCCGCATGGCGATCTCGAAATGGCATGGCAGCTCATTGGAAGTGAGAGCGAGACCCGACTGTCGATGTCGTTTCGATACGATCGAAGGATTCAGGCCGGTTCGACTCCTGAGATGCATGTGTCGGGGGCCGCCGTGTCGCAGAACGGAGAGATGTTCTATGTCACCGGGGGAGTGATTGATCAGTTGACTCTTGGAAAGGTCCCGTTTCGCCGCCTGACGTGGCCACTGCAGGAGGACAACCAACATCATTGGGTCATGGTCGCTCATTTTGACGGCATGAGACTGAAGTTTCAGGGATCTACGACAGCCGGTCCGGACAGCAATGAGAACGGGAAAATGCTGAAGATTGTGAGGACGTTTTCCCTGCGAACTGCGGATGTGATCACTCCGGAGCCTCTGGGAGTCGCGGATTCGGAACTGCAGAGTGCGGCAAAGGGATCTGCGATTGGATCGTTTGGCAGTAGTGTTGAGACGGATCGGTCGGCTGCACAGAAACCATGGGCAGCACCTGACGGGTCTGTTGCCGAAACAGTTCCGCGCTCCCCCATGTCGGACTCGAAGTCGATCGAGTCGCTGGACCCCAATCGTGGGGTGGCGTTCCGGAATAAATCGTCGGTTGTATTCGCTCGCCCGCCGTCGCCACTGGTGCTTGTGGAGAATGACGTCTATGACCTCACAACAAAGGAAAACAAAGGTGGCAAAAGGAAAACAAAGGTGGCAGGAACCGTTTCCAGTATGTGGGTGCGATGGCGGAACGATTGTATGTAGGATGGACATTCATGTCCGTCGCATGACCATGGAACGCTGCCGAGGCGAAGGTGGTTGTGGCTTGGCAAGACGTTCGACATTGCGGCGGTGCTTGGCAATATCTCGGACATGAATGTCCAAGCTACAGGAATCGCAGAGTTCGAGCAAGCCTCAAGTACTCGGCCCCTCTCCGTTTCCGGTGACTCTAAAAGGATTTGGTCGGGTAGGCGCTGATGACGACGTTTCCGTCTTCCAGCACCATTCGCACATAGCGGCAGGCGGGGTTGTTCGTGCGTTTGCCTTCTGAACCGCCCATGTAGCCGATTTTTCTGCCAAGATTCACCGTGTAGACCAAGCGATCGTTTTGTGCTTCGCGATGCACGTCGCGGCCACCTTTTGCGACTTTCAGATAAGCCTCATCGATCACTGCCAGGATCTGATCGCGGTTGCCTTCAAACACCCCATGGACTGGTTTTGTCGTGTCGTCTTTGGCGTGCTGCATCACATGTCTGAGTCGATGATTGTCGGCACTCCCCGGAACATACCGCAGTCCGGCTGTGGATTCGAAGACGTTTTTCCGGATCTCGATGAGCTGCCCAAGCGCAGGCGCGGCTTTGGGTTGTGACGCATCGGTCGTGGAATCTTTACCATCCGTGCGTTGTGTGTCGGCGTCTCGGTCCATGCGGACGACGTCTGAGCCTGAGTTCTTTTGGGTGACCTGCGGTTTTTCGGTCTTCGGCTGATCACCTCGCGGGTTCTCCAGCGATGATCCGGAAGGTGATGAGGCCTGGCTCGTCGTTTGTGTTGACAAAGTTGAATCAGAACGACCGACTTCGGCAACGACTGGTTCATCGACATCCCGGATGACCACGGGTTTTCGATCTGCGGGGCGCTGCGAGGTGATTGACGGATCGGAATCGTGTTGCTCGGCCCCGGCAGCAGGATCTGAACCGCCAGCATTGCGTCCGTCGAGCCATGCCTGAATCTTCGGTTGCAGCCAGACGACCGCGACCAGCACGACAAAGACAATGAGCTTCGTCCATACTTTTCTGCGATATGCGGCCCCTGCGGCGTCCGAAGAGGGTTGCGACATCAAAATCACTCCATATTCCAGTAGCTGATACTTCGCGCGGGTCTGAGTGAGGACTTCTCGCCCGCTTCCGAATTCTCAGGAATCCGGCTACATCACATGCCTGCCCGCGCGAGGCATGTCAGCGTAGATCAATGTTTCAGACAAGTCGATCGGCGCTGGGCTTGGAAAAGGGGTCAGGAACCAAAAGCCATATGGCCCGGAGGGTGCTGCGCACTATTGGTTCCTGAC
>JAYSPO010001558.1:0-1806 GCA_043722015.1 Candidatus Kuenenia sp.
TCCATCGGCTCGACGAGCTGATCCGGCAGCGGGGGGAGGCGCGACAGCTGAACGGTCTGCTGCAAGAAGTCGATAGTCTGCTGAAATTGTGTCCGGACCGGTCAGACCTGCAGACGCTGAAAGAACAGATGGTCGCTCGGGAGCGGAAGCTGATCGAGACACGAGAGGAAGCGTTTGCTGCGGCTCAGAAACGGATGAAGACTCAGGATTACGCGGGAGCGATCGCAGAACTGGAGCAGATCGACCCGTACGTGCTGCAACCGAAAATCACAACGCTGCGTGAGGAAGCGGCAGCGTTTCAAAGGCGATTGCAGACACTGCAGAAGACAATTGCTACGGCGGTAGAACAGAAGCAGCTTCATGGACTGCTGAAGACAGTGGAAGAGTGCCTGTTGCTCAAGGCTGGTGACGCAGAGCTGGAAAAATTGCGTGAGCGACTGATCAATCGCGACGAAAAGAACGCATTCCAGGTTGTTGACATTGTGGAAAAAGCGAAGAAGCTGCGAAGTGCATGTCAGTTTGAAGCGGCGTCGCGAGCATTACAGCGAATCCCTGAGGAACTGCAGACACAGGAGTTTCTGAATTTTATGGCCTATTGCGATGCGATGGCCGCTCAGCGTGAGTCGGCAATGCAGGCATTAGTGCGTTCGATGCAGTGCAAAAGATATGCGGAAGGTCTGAGGACTTCAGCCGTTTATCGCAACGCAATCAGCAAGGAGGATCAGGACGACAAAGAATTTGAAACTCAGTATCGGGCATGTCAGCAGGCTTTGGATGCGGAGCGTAAGGCGATTGCAAACGCTGAGGGACAGCGAAAGCTGTTGTTCGGGGTGGGCATGGCAGCCGTTGTGTTGGTGGTGATGCTGATATTCGGGCTGTTGATAGCTCAACGTGCGGCCCATAATGCATGGTGGGAGAAACACGAAGCTGATATCGCTGCTGCACAAAAACGCGAAGCTGTGATCGCTGCTGATGCTGCTGCGAAGAAACGCGAAGCTGATATCGCTGCTGCTGCGGAGACGTTGGAGATTCCTCCAATTCGCAACTCGATCGGCGTAGAGTTAAAACTGATCCCCGGGGGGATTTTCACAATGGGTTCGCCCTCAGGTGATGTTGATGAGCAGCCCAACGTTGTCACGATAGCGCAACCGTTTTACATGGGTGTGTACGAAGTGACTCAGGAGCAGTACGAGGCCGTGATGGGCAGTAACCCGAGCCGTTACAAAGAGCCCAACAATCCTGCCGAGACTGTCCGTTGGGATGACGCAGTGGCGTTCTGCGCGAAACTGTCCGCCTTACCGGCGGAGCGAGCATCGGATCGGGAATATCGTTTACCAACTGCGGCGGAATGGGCGTATGCGTGCCGCGCAGGAACGACGACAACGTACAGCTTTGGTAATGATGAAAAGGACCTTGGTAAGTATGCGTGGTTTGTGGAGAACAGCGGCAAAACAACCCACGCGGTGGGTAAGAAGTTACCGAATGCATGGGGCCTGTACGATATGCACGGAAATGTGTGGGAGTGGTGTTCAGATAAAGAAGGCTTGCTCCGCGTATTCCGTGGCGGCAGTTGGCTCGACCACGCGGCGCTTTGCCGGTCAGCGTGCCGCTACAGGTACGATCCGGCGGACCGCACGAGCAGCTACGGTTTTCGCTTGGTCCTGAGTGCCCCGTCTTTCCAGTCGCCGGAGGCTGAAGAGAACAAGTGAGCGAAGCGACGACCGGAGATGCCGTAGCCGGATGGCGGACCGGCAAGTTGAAAATTGGGCGTATTCGGTCCGCTCGCGTGGTACGCTGGCTCGACCG
>JAYSPO010001559.1:0-30932 GCA_043722015.1 Candidatus Kuenenia sp.
TCAGGATGCACCTGCACGTTGCCGTTCTGGCTGACGGAAAAATAGCCGTTGCCCCACCGCGGGACTTCATACATCTCGGCTGCGTCAACCGAACTCCAGTGCGACGGTGATTCATCAATCATTCTACAGCACGCTCCAGCGTAAATTTAAAAGAGGTTGAGTTTCTTGAGCCGAAGTTGCAAATCTCCGGTAATACGTTCCGGGCCAAACGTCGTCTATTTTCGGATACCTTGCCTTGGTGAATGTTTAACCCGAGCCAACGGCGAGGTGACGGGCTGATGGAATCCTCGCCGTTGGCTCGGGTCAAACGCAAATGCCCGATTCTTCAAAGAAGTTGTGGTGAACGACATGGGCGATGCCCAAATCTTTCGTGTTGCCACTCACTATGCCTTCACCGAACCAACCGTTCGATTCATTGCCCAGACCAGAATCGGGCTGGCGATGTAGACTGAACTGTAAGTCCCCGCAATACATCCGATCACCATGCACCAGGCGAAACCGTGAATACCGGCACCTCCGAAAACATACATAATCAATACCACAATAAACACGGTCAACGTGGTCAGGATCGTACGACCCAGGGTCTGATTGAGTGACGTATTGATCATCGATGCCGTGATCGCCGGGTTCTTGCCGCGTACTTCGCGAATTCGGTCAAAGATCACGATCGTGTCATTTAGTGAGAATCCCACGAGCGTCAGGTAGGCCGCGATCGTGGCAAGGTTGATTCTCAGATCTTCCAGCAGCAGGAAATTGCCGATTGAGGTTCCAGTCAGGTAACTCGCCAACGCCGTGATGCCCACTGTGACAAGCACGTCATGCACGAGTGCGACCATTGCCGCCAGACCGAACACCAGATTCTGAAAGCGAAACCAGATGTAAATCGAGATGGCGATCATGCTGACGATGATCGCCAATATGGCTCGCTGCTTCATTTCACCTGCCACTGCCGAGGCAAACGTGTTCACTTCGTCGAACAGAGGCGTGGCCGCGAGTTCAGACTGAATCGCATTCAAGGCTGATTCAAGATCTGCGGATGCCACCGCCGGAATCGCCCTCACCTGGTATTCTGTAAACTTCCGAACGGCCAGTTCCCGAGCCGTTTCTCCGGAGCCTTTCAGCCCCTTGATGTCGAACAATTCTTCAAGAGTATTATATTTTTCCTTACCGTCAGTCTTAATGACTTTCAACTTGCCAGCGAGCATGTCCCGCAGTGTGCCTTCAGCGACCTCGTCCGAAAACGTGAGTTTCAACATCGGGCCACCTTTGAATCGCAGCGCAATCAGAGCCTCTGCCGATTCATCACCGTCCTTGATTTCTACGGTCGATATTGGCCCCAGCTCCAGAGTCACCATTCGCAGGTGAATGGATTCGTTTTGAGCGAATGATGCGTAGATCTTTTCACGGACGCGATCTTCTGCAGATTTCTGATCATCAGCCGTCGATGATTTACCTGAGGGTGCTTCGGCGGTCGTATGAGTGTCACTTTCCATGCTTCGCAGTCGGAAATACCGACCGACGCCTTCGTCCGTCTCTTCATCGCCAATGGAAAGGCGTTCGATCGAGAACTGATCGCCAAACTGTGTCTTCAATGCAGCGGCGAGGTCGTCGGTTTTCTGCAGCTCGGTCGTCTGGAACGACACCATCGTGCCGCCCGTGAAATCAATGTCATAGTTGGCCTCACCGCGTGCAAAGAAGGCGACCAGTCCCACGACAATCGTTACGACGGAAATCCCGATCCACAGCGACTGCTGCTTCAGAAAATCAAAGCTTGTGACACCAATCATCTTTGACATCGACAGCGTTGTGAGCCAGCGTCGGCGTTCCGCAATATCAAAGATCAGGCGACCCACGAACAGAGCCGTGTACATACTCAATGAAAGACCGAGGATCAGCGTGACAGCAAAGCCTTTGACCTGATCCGTGCCGATGACAAACAGAATCACGGCGGTCAAAAGTGTGGTGAGGTTGGAGTCAAAGATTGTAGAGAAGGCTTTCTGGAAGCCGTTCTGAATGGCCATTCGCACGCTTGAGCCTTTTGCCATTTCCTCACGCATACGTTCATAGATCAAAACGTTTGCGTCCACTGCCATCCCGATCGTCAACACGATCCCGGCGATACCTGGCAAGGTAAAAGTGGCATTGATTAACAGCATCGCAGCCAGCGTCAGAATCAGATTCAACACTAGAGAAATGACGGCAATCAAGCCGGAGAAACGATAATAGTACAGCATGAACAAGACCACGGCGACAGCACTGATCAGCGTCGCTCGCACGCCCTTGTTGCGCACGTCCGCACCCAGAGTCGGATCAACGGTCGCTTCGCTGAGTGGCTTGGGATCGATCGGAACTTCCAGAGCCCCCGCATTTAAGACCCCGGCAAGTTCTTCTGCCTCAAGCGATGTAAAACCACCAGCACCGCCTCCGGAGATCTGACCACGACCACCGGTAATCGGATCATTGAGGTTCGGAGCACTGTAGACCCTGCGGTCCAGCACGATGGCCAGTTTTCGTTTGTCTTCGCGACCAGGTCGATCAAATCGTGACGTTAAGTCGCCAAAGCGGAACGATCCGGTCTGGTCGAAGGTGAAACTCACGATGACATGCCCTGTCGGATCAATATCCGGGCTGGCAGACGTCAGATAACGTCCCGTCACACGACGGTCTTCCGGTTCAACAAGGAGCAGGTATTCTTCTGTCTTATAGGTCTCCGGTCGTCCCTTCACGTAACGAATCGACTCAATCTCACGCGTGACGATTGAACGGTCTCTCATCAACTGCGGCTCGCCATCTTTTTCAAAGGCTGGACTCCAGATGGCCTGCACCTGGTTATCAATCCGGAGTTCTTTTGTCGCTTTATCCAGGAGCAGGGCCTCTCGGACGATTTCACGATCTTCAGCACTGTGAGCAGCGATGAAGAATTCAAGGCTTCCGAGACGGGTAATTTGACGCTTGATTTCATCCACAGTCTGTGGGTCTTCGCCGGGGATGATGACTTCGATACGTCCACCACCCACACCGCGGACGGTGATTTCTTCGGTGCCTGACGGATTCACGCGGCGCTTAACCGATTCAACCATTTCGTTGATCAGATCATTGGTCAGTTCCTTTTCCGGCTTGATCTGGAACACCATATTCGTCCCACCCGCGAGGTCGATCCCCAGGCGGAATTGATCGCCGATCTTCTCACCTTTCAGCAGGCTCGACAGAAACGGTGCCGCTCCCAGCATGAGCGTGAAGAACACGACCCACATTCGCCCTTGCCATTCCTTCACGCGCCACATACTCGACAACAGGTTCGCAAGCAGAATCGGGACTGCGATGACCAGAAGTAGAATGAGCCATGCGACCCATGCGTTGCTCGGGGCCGCAGGTGGCGCATCAACTTTCGCATCAGCAGGCTCAATCACACCTGTTTTCGCGGCGACGGCTTCGTCGATGTCTTTCGTCGTGGCGGCATCAAACGCGGCATCAGATCTTGCCTTTGCGTCGTCAACAATACTGGGAGCTTCCTCCGCGGCTTTTTCCTTGACTTCATCCGCAGCATTGGCCACAGGTTCTATGGCACCTGCATCCTCCTTCGGAGCACTCGTTGCAGCGTCCTGCACGGCGATAGCCGCTGGCGTCGCAACGGTGGTTTCTACAGCTTTCTCTGCGTCGGCTGCTGCGGTCGGATCCTGGAGCAGAAGAAAAAGCAATCCATTGAGCAACTGAAACATCAGATTAGGTTCCCGGGAAATTCGCGGTTTCCGCCGCAAAAACGCGGCGGCGGCGAGTCAAAAATTGGTCAGAACGGGCGTATATGTATCGAATGGATTCCCTGCAACACAATTCAAGCCGCCTGATTGGTCTCCAAACCGGGAATCCACCCGTTCGGAATCGGCAAACGTGCTTTCAGGTCGAACTCGATCCGTTCGATTCCGGCGATTCCTTAAGCGGCTCCTGAATGGCTGATCGCAGGAATTTGATACGAGTGTTGTCATCGACTCGCAATGTGACGCGGGTGCCGTCCGATGAAATGTCAGCAATTGTGCCAATCATTCCGCCCGTCGTGACGACTTTGTCGTTCTTCTTAAGCGTCGTGAGCAATTCCTTTCGGCGACGTTGTTCTGCCTGTTGGGGTCGCAGCAGAATAAAGTAGAAAAACAGCCCGATCGCGATGAATGGAAGAAACTGCATCCATGGTGGCGGGGCGTCTTTTGCTGCATTCGCAACGTTTTTGACTGTTTCTGTGGTGCCTTCCACAACTGGCGTCCCGGAAGTCGCTGCCACCGCTGCCGACGATTCTTCTTCGACGGCCGTCGGCGGAACAGCCCCGTCCTGCAACATCAACAAGAGTTCGCACATTCGCACATACACACAAAACCAGTTCACAGGCACCGATCCAATTTGGGGGTTGAAAACGTAAACCGCACTTTTCCCTGTTAAACAACCGGACGCATATTCGACGACCAAGCTGAATTTGGAAAAATCCAGTATGTTATGCAGTGGCGGGCAAATAGTCTACCCATGCCAACCCGGCGAGTACGGCTGGCCAGTTTGTGAATTTCCAGGGTGTGACAAGCGGCAGCGCAAGCACACGCCTAATGAATTTCGGTGTGCCTGCGCGTTGCTTGTCACACCCTACCAGTTGCTGCTTTAGGACTGCGGATTCCAACGGGCAAGCTGATTCGACCGGAACTCTGCCGAACACCCCTGAAGTATTGCTTCTCGAAGTTGCCGCACCAGTCGCTGGTAAAATGCAATGTTGTGCAACGACAGCAAGATCGGCCCCAGCATCTCCTTAGCCACGAAAAGGTGCCGCAGGTAGGCTCGCGAGAACCGTGTGCAGGCCATACAGGCGCAGTCCGAGTCCAGCGGTCGCTCATCCCGAGTATGCACGGCATTCCTGATCCGCACCGCTCCCTGACTGGTAAATGCCATCGCGTTGCGACCGTTTCTGGTCGGCATGACGCAGTCAAACAGATCGATTCCGCGACACACGGCTTCGATGATGTCCTCCGGCCGACCAACACCCATCAGATAACGGGGCTTATGTTCCGGCAGCATCGGGACGGTGCTGTTCAGAATCTGGTACATCACCGGAGGCGGTTCTCCGACGCTCAAGCCGCCGACGGCATAGCCTGGAAAATCAATCGGCAGCAATCCCTCCGCCGACCTTTGCCGCATTTCCGGATGCACACCGCCCTGCACAATTCCGAACAACGCCTGGTCCGTTCGGTGCTGAGCCTCTCGGCAGCGTTTCGCCCAAAGTGTCGTGCGATCCACGGCTTTGCGAATCTTTTCGATCGATTCTCCGGAAGGCGGGCACTCGTCCAGACACATAATACAGTCAGCGCCAAGCTGTTCCTGAATCAGGACAGCTCGTTCCGGAGTCAACTCCAGCAGATTGCCGTCGATGTGCGATCGAAAGACCACTTTGTTGTCATCGATCTTTCTCATCTTTGCCAGACTGAACACCTGAAACCCGCCGCTGTCGGTCAGGATCGGACCGCTCCAGTCCATAAATCGATGCAGCCCGCCCAGCTCAGCGACAATTTCAGAACCCGGTCGCAACGCCAGATGATAGGTGTTCGACAACACCATCTGCACTCCGGCCTCACGCAGCTGAGCCGGCAACAATCCCTTCACCGTTCCCAAAGTCCCCACCGGCATAAATGCGGGAGTCTCCACAACCCCATGCGGCGTCACCCACCGCCCCGCGCGCGCGGCCGTGCCTGGATCAGTTGCATCAAGCTGGAATTGAAAGTGACTCATCGACAACAAGATTGGACGCCGTGATTTGTAGCAGTAGGGAGCTTACCGGAAGTGATCAGGTCGGCTCGATGATTCGTCACGAAAACTGTTTTTTTCTTACGGTGAGCAGATCTTCCGTCCGTTTGACGGTGAAATTCTCACGCCAGGAGCCGCTGAGCACCAGCGCCCTGTTGATTTTAACGTGGGATAAGCTTCCAGCTTGTCATTGCTGTGCGGGAAACATGCGGCCATCGTACCGCACGCGGCCATGAATGACACATTTTCGAGATTCTGGAAAGCGACATGTCCGAGGAGCGTTCCGGCTTTCCTTTGTTTGTGCGTTTCATTCGTTTGTCCCGCATTCGGTTGTGTCACTTCGTCGCATGAAATGCACAACCGAATTGGGACAACCGAATGAACAAAATCGCCAGCAACAATGGATCAGAATACACGGCATCGGCGTGAACGGAGCATGCCAATGCCAGAAGACGCCGACGCGCAGACAGTTTCCAATCGTGTTGTTGTTTCCCGTGCGCGGTATGGAACAGTGTCGTCATAGACGACGGCGATGGCCTGCCGTTGGCACGATGCTCGTGTCGGCCTCATCCACAGCTTTGTGATTGCGGTGACAGCACTGAGGTGAAACAGTAGACTTAGGGAATTCGTGCTCATGAAATTCATGCAATTTCGCGAGTTTGCATCATGGAAAGGCGTGGCGACTTCCGTGATCAACCCGATGGCACGAATCAAAACCACTCTGCGGACCTTTTGAAAGGGCGAAGCCATGTTGACGAGACGATTATTTCTCGGAACTGTTGGCACCGGGCTGATCGTTGGCCCTCACGTAGCGGCAGCAGATGCTGTGGTCGCTCACCGCAAGCGACTGGCGGTTGTCACCACAGAATGGCGGTATCACTCTCATGCCTGGCACATGGCAGAGCGATTTCTCGTCGGGTATCCCATGAATGGCCGCTGGCATCGACCACCGTTGGATGTGGTCGCGGCTTATGTCGATCAGAAACCGGAGAACGACCTGAGCCGCAAACGCTCTGAGGAATTCGGCTTCCCGATCTATCCGACGATTGCCGAAACGTTGCGCTGCGGGGGTGACAAACTGGCGGTCGATGGTGTGTTGATCATCGGCGAACATGGCAATTATCCGAAGTCCGAATATGAACAGACAAAGTATCCACGCTATGAGTTCTTCAAACAGGTGACCGACGTCTTTCGCAAAGACGGCCGTGCCGTGCCGGTCTTCAACGACAAGCATCTGTCATGGAAATGGGAATGGGCCACGGAGATGGTCGAGATCTCGCGTGAGTTGAATTTCGCGTTCACAGCCGGTTCGTCGCTGCCAGTCACCTGGCGGATGCCAGCTATCGACTTGCCATATGATGCTGACGTAGAAGAGTTGATGTGCGTCTCCATCGGCAGCATCGACAGCTACGACTTTCACGCACTGGAAGTGATTCAGTGCATGGCCGAACGGCGGCGCGGCGGAGAAACAGGCGTCGTCGCCATGCAGGCGCTGCGCGGTGACGCCGTCTGGAAAGCAATGGAAGCGGGGAGTTGGGCTCAAGGTGGCTGGGATCCCGGACTCTTCGAGGCCTGCATGTCGCGGAGTCAAACGTTGACTCAGCCCGATACATTCAGTCACCGTTATCCAACGCCCGTTCAGATCCGCGAATGGGTAAAGGAGCCGATCGCGTACCGTTTCGAGTATGCCGACGGTGTGAAGGCAACCATGCTGCTGCTGAACGGGCTGGTCGGTGACTTCACGTTTGCTGCGCGGCTGAAGGGCGAAGCGGAACCGCTCTCGACGTTGTTCTATCTGCCGCCGAATCCGAACGTGACCTATTCCGCATCCTTAATGTCGAAAGCGGAAGAGACCTTCATGACTGGCAAGTCGCCGTATCCCATTGAGCGTACACTGCTGACAACCGGTCTCGTGGAAGCCGGCGTGCGGTCGCTCGGCACTGGCCAGATTAGAATCGAAACGCCCCATCTGGCGATCCACTACCATGCCCCGCGCGAATCAACGTTCGTTAGATCATAGTTGGCACAAAATGCTTACCGAAACCTGGTTCAACGACAAATGAAGTGCGCAGCAAAGAATCGAGGAAATTATCTGGCAAGGTCGAACTGAGTACTGACTGGGACATGGACAACTTTGGAAGTAGCCGTCACGCTCCGCCGTGACGAGCCTGGAACAGGGCCACATCAATGAAGACTCCGCGACTCTTGATCTTCAGCCCTTCGCGCCTCGTCTGATTAAGGAGCCTTGCTTCGTTGCATGAATGTCGATTGACATTTGCTCATCACAGCGGAGTGTGATGGCCACTTTGGGTTGCGGGCGAAGCACGCCCCAGGAATTCAGCTACGAAGAAAGTAATACACCATGAAACACGCACTGATCTTCATCATTATCAACATTGCCGTACCGCTGTGCTGCGCGGCGGATGATCCCGCTGCGATCCGGGTCACGACGTCGAGTCCGACTCATCCGATCCTGATGCGCAATGAACACGGACCATTGGTTCGCGTCGTCGTGAAAGTTGCCGATTCTGCTGACGTTGATGTCACGGTTGCCAGGGAAGTCCGGGCTGTCGAGTTTCAACTTGCAGGGACCGACGAACTCGCCGCTCTCGAATCACTCACCTTGTTCTGGACTGGCGACAAAGAGACATTTTCGCCGGAGAATCAATTCGGTGATCCGGTACAGCCAGCATCGAAGGTGACGTTTCACGGTCAACGAACTCTGTACGGCAAGAACGGCAAGAACGTGTTCTGGCTGTCGGGGCGATTGAAAGATAATGCGAACTTATCGCACCATGTGTCGGCTGCCTGCACAGGAATCGAAACGGACAAAGGCCATGTCGCGGCGAAAAACGTATCGCTGGGCGTTCGGCACAGAATCGGAGTGGCACTTCGCAAACATCAGGACGACGGCGTTCACACGTACCGAATTCCGGCTCTGGGCACTTCACCGAAGGGGACCCTGGTGTGCGTCTACGACATGCGACGACGCATGGGACGCGATCTTCAGGAAGATATTGACATCGGGCTCAGCCGCAGCACCGATGGCGGCCAGACATGGGAACCGGTGCGAGTTATTATGGACATGGGCGCGTTCGGTGGCTTGCCACAGGAACAGAACGGTTGCAGCGATCCAGGCATCATCATTGATCAGCAGACCGGTGAAATCTTCTGTTTCGCGCTCTGGATGAATGGCAAACCCGGCAAGCATCAGTGGGTTGATGATGGATCCGAACCGGGATTCGAGATCGGCAAGGCGGCCCAGTTCATGATGGTGCGTTCAAAGGACGACGGACTGACCTGGTCGCAGCCGGAAAATCTGACTCGAAAACTCAAACAGGAATCGTGGTGGTTGCTGGCCCCTTCACCTCAGCAGGGATTTCAACTGGCGGACGGGACGCTGGTGATGCCGGTGCAGGGACGGACAGGGCGGGAACCATTGGAGACGTTCGCGACGTTGATGATCAGTCGCGATCACGGAGAAACATGGACCGTAGGTCAGCCGGGATACAGCGGCGGCAATGAATGCCAGGCGGCTCTGCTCGGCGATGATTCCATCATGCTCAACATTCGCAATGACCATGAGCGATTCCGAGCCGTCGTCATCACAAAGGATCTCGGACAAACGTGGCAGCCGCATCCCACCAGTCGCAACACTCTGATCGAACCCAACTGCAACGGCAGTCTCCTGGGAATGAATTACCAGCAGGCAGGCGAAGAGAAACAGGTGCTGTTGTTTGTCAATCCGCATACTCAAAAAGGTCGAACCCATCACACGATTCAAGTCAGTTTCGACGACGGACAGACGTGGCCGAGTTCGCATCACCTGCTCCTCGACGAGGGCCTCGGAGCCGGCTATCCCAGTCTCACGAGGGTCGATGCTGAACATGTCGGGATCGTTTACGAAGGCAGCCAGTCACATCTGGTGTTCGAGAAAATTCCTTTGGCTGAGTTGCTGCGACCTTCGGCGTGGCCTGCGGCCCAGGATGTCTGGAATCGCGAGGTGTCTCCGGAAGGCGTTGCGTACCTTGCGAGACTGCGAAAGAATACGCCCTTCGGCACCAACGACTTCGATCTGGCGGCATTGCGCGCGGGCATGGGCTCACGCCGACAGCCCACAATCCCGGACGTGCAGCTCATCAACGTGAAGGTTGGCGAAATTCCCTGTGAATGGGTCCTGGCTCCTGGAGCAGATCCGGATGTCCGGCTGCTGTATATCCACGGCGGCGGATTTGTTTCAGGGTCGGGCGGATTCTATCTGCCGCTGGCAGCACACATTTCAGCGGCTGCCAAATGCGCCGTCCTCCTGGTCGACTATCGCCTGGCACCGGAACACCGTTTTCCGGCAGGGCTGGATGACTGTGTGCTTTCCCATGACTGGATGGTCGCGAACGGACCCAAGGGGCCCTCACGTGCGCGCGCAACCTTCGTGGCCGGTGATTCGGCAGGTGGCAATCTGACACTGGCAACGCTGCTGGCGCTGAGAGATCGCAAACTGCCGCTGCCAGCAGGAGGAATCGCCATCTCACCGACCACTGACTTCACTCTGGTCAGTGAGTCGTTGCAAACCGTGGTCGATCCCATCATCAGCGCGCGGACGATGCCGATTTTCCGAGATGACTATTTGGGCGCAACCGAACTTAGCGACCCGCTGGCGTCGCCCGTGTTTGGTGACTACCGCGGCCTTCCGCCAATTCTGATTCAGGCAGGAGAGCATGAGATGCTGCGTGATGACAGCATTCGAGTAGCTCAGAAGGCTCTTTCCGATGGAGCCACCGTCACGCTCGAAATCTGGCCCGGCATGTTTCATGTGTTTCAGTCGCACGATCCGCTGCTTCCCGAGGGTCGCGCGGCGATTGATCACATTGCTGAGTTCATGCGTTTAAGGCAGGAAGCAGGAATTGTGGAGCAATGATGGACCTGATTCGGTATCCTGCGCAGAGTTCTGGCAATCACCATTTCTGGTCGGAGGAGCGAAGTCGACGATGATCTCCATTGAAGGACAATTCAACGGGAAACGCGCGATCAGCCGACGAACGTTGTTGCGGATCGGCGGGATTTCTGCGCTGGGTCTGAGTCTCCCACAATTGCTCAGGCAGCCGCCGCTGAGGGCCGAGGATACCGCTCAGGGCACTGCGTTTGGCAAAGCGAAGAATCTGATCTGGCTGTACATGGCTGGAGGACCATCGCAGTACGAGACGTTTGACCCGAAACCCAATGCGCCCGCGGAGATTCGAGGTGTCTTCAATCCTATCGCGACGAATGTCCCCGGCGTGCAGATCTGTGAACTGCTGCCGCGCGTGGCAGGGATTGTTGACAAGCTCGCCATTGTGCGCTCCATGGCGACTGATGATCCCAACCACGAATCGGGAGGCTACTGGGTCAATACGGGCCACAAGTATGTGGGTCCGAACATGCGTTCCGTCAGCCCTGACGACTGGCCTACGCTGGGGTCCGTCATCAAGATGCTCAAGCCGAGCGGCAGTCTGCCCTTCAGCAGCGTGATGCTTCCCGAATCGATAATTGCCAACCCCAACGTTTTTCTGCCCGGTCAGAACGGTGGCTTCCTCGGGCATCGGTGGGACCCTGAGGTCTTCCGATGTGATCCGTCTGAACCCGGATTTCGGATCGACGATTTTTCATCACTCATCGAAGTGCCATCCGGACGCCTGGCAGCTCGCCGAAATCTGCTTGCACAGTTCAATCAATCGGCACACCGGCTGGAGACCACTGACCTGCGGGAATACGATCGACAGACTCAGGAAGCGATGGGGGTGTTGTTATCAGGAACAGCGCGCGGTGCGTTTGCTCTGGATGAAGAATCAGGGACAACCCGCGACCGCTATGGTCGTGGAAAATGGGGACAGTCTGTCTTGCTCGCTCGTCGGCTGATTGAAGCCGGAGTCCGCATGGCCTTCGTCAACTGGCCTCGCGAACCTGGCGACCTCAGTGCGGGCAATCCGTTATGGGACACGCATTCGCAGAACAACCCTCGGATGAAGGACGTGCTGTGTCCACAGTTCGATCTGGGATTCACCGCTTTGATTGAAGATCTCGACACACGGGGCCTGCTGGATGAAACGCTGGTTGTGGCGATCGGCGAGATGGGCCGCACACCCCGTTTCAATGCCGCCGGAGGTCGTGATCACTGGGGCAACGTTTTCAGCTTTGTGATGGCCGGGGCTGGAATCCGAGGCGGGTACGTTCACGGGGAAAGTGACTCAACGGGTTCATTTCCGATTTCTGGTCGAGTCCAGCCGCAGGATCTGACCGCAACGGTCCTGCATCTGTTGGGAATCGGCCATGAAGCCATGTTCCCGGATCGGGCGGGACGACCGCTGCGGGCCACGGAAGGCGAACCGATCCGTGGGTTGATTTGAAAATGCTGTCGTGTATTGATGTGTGCCACTGGCTCTGCCAGTGCTCCCCCATTTGCAGGTAGCACTGGCAGAGCCAGTGGCACACAATCCGTAAATGAATGCGTGACAGAGCGCTCGAACTCGCCACTATCTCACGACAGAGGAATTCCGCCATGGTCCATTTGATTTCCCGACTTGTTACTGCGGTCGCATGCCTGGCAACGGCATTGTCCGAAACGGCACAGTCAACGGATTTTTTAAACACGCCGGCCGACGTCCGGCGAACAGAAGATGTAATCTACGGTCGCAAGTTCGGCATGGCCCTGACAATGGATGTCTTTCAGCCTGCGAAACCAAACGGTTGCGGTGTGCTGTTCCTGGTGAATGGCGGCTGGCTCTCCAGCAAAGACACACCGTTGATGGTGACGATCCGGCCGAGCGATTATCAGATCTTCCTCGAACGCGGATACACCGTGTTCGCCGTCGTGACGAGCATATTCGCCAGCGTTCCCATGCGACGACTGGTTCATCGCCTTGTCGCATTCATCAAACCTGTGCGCGAACACCGTAGCGGACAGACTTAATCTGGACTTCGACATCGTCATCATCGATTGATTCGTCATCTGCCATGAATTCGCGGCGATGGTAGGCGACCTGCTCGTTTGGGGAATTGCCGCGCATTTCGTCGTCGTTGAGTTTATAGGCACCTTCATCGTCGCTGACGAAGAACATGCGGAACCACAGCATCTGCTCGACATTTTTCTGTGGGTAATACAAACGGACTCTCAATCCCTGCTCGTACCATTCAAACAGCATCCCAAAAAAACCGCTCGGGATATACTTCACCGCCGACAGATCGACGCCTATAGCTCGGAATCCATCCTGTTCGATGAGTTTAGTCAGTGCTTCGCGGATAAGAGCCAGGTCTGCGCCGTCCCAGATTTCCATGTCGTCAAGCGCAACAATTGCGAAATCATCTTCGGTATGAACGGTCAGACGCTGTTTTTTTCGTAAACTCATCTCAGCCTTCTTCCTATCCTGGGTGCCCACGGTACATCGTGCTTGAGGGGACTCAAAGAACGTTGCAAATGGTGAACCGAACGAAGACGACTTGCCAACCATGGACCTAACAGCGACGTAAGTGATTCTGAACAAACAACTTGCGCAAAAGAGATTTCTGGCACAGGTCGGACAGGCGATCCACGGGATGTTGTGATTACGCCACAATAACATGTTCGAAATGATGCATTTAACGAACAATTGCAGTCCAAAACGGGCTTCTGAACACGCTCTCTCAGTTTTAGGCATTATTGGCAGCGTTTATTGCCAAATATAATTCACTGCCTATGATGGGAGGCGACGAGGGTTGCAAACCTCGAACAGGTATTCAGAAGCGAACGTGCTTCAGGCGAGTTTCCGGAGTTTTTAAATGTCATCACCACTTGATGCACGGGATCGGGAGATTCTTGAACACCTGCATCAAGCGGCAAGTGGAGATGTACAAACACTCTGCGACGTGTTGGGAGTAACTCGAAACGCAATTCGGCAGCGGATCGGGCGGCTGGAGTCGGCAGGGTTTGTGGTGTCTGAGCTACAGGGGCAGTTGAGGGGGAGGCCTCGACATCTGTACCGCGTCACACCTGAAGGACTACACGAATTGGGTGAAAATTACCGCGAGTTGGCGGTAGTTCTGTGGGAGGCAATTGCAGGTTACGAAGATTCAACTGTCCGTGAATCACTAATTGGCCGTGTTCAAAATGCGTTAGCGGAACGATTCCGGAAGCAACTGATCGGTTGCGAGTCGATCGATGACCGGCTTGACCAGTTGGCCGATGAAATGAAGTCGAGTGGCTTCAACGTGGAAAGCGATCATTCCGGTGGGTTGCGGATTCTTCGTGAAACGTCGTGTCCGTTTCCGATGCTGGCAGATGTGGACGAAGCGATTTGTCAGGTGGAGCGGCGGGTTTTGGAGCAAGTGTTGGGGGCTCCGGTCCAGTTTCTGTCACGTTGTCGCGATGGTCATGGTTGCTGCGAATTTCAGGTTTTGGACGTGGCGGTTGGGGCTGGTCAGAGTTTGGAAAGTTCCGGGGGCGATTGAAAGACGAAGTCATGTTGATAGAGTGCGGGCTGCACTTCCTGTGACGTGGCAATTGCGGGGTTCAGTCAGTGCTTTACAAGTGTTTGGGAACGGTTTTTCAAGAGGTTTGAGCGACATGACATGGATTGAAGGTCGATTCGAAGAAAACATGATCACGACCACGATGGAGCAGGCCTTGAATTGGGGCCAGCAGTCGAGCATCTGGCCGATGACATTCGGTCTCGCGTGTTGCGCTATTGAAATGATGGCGGCGGGGGCCAGCAAGTATGACATCGACCGTTTCGGTGCAGGAGCGTTTCGCGCGACGCCTCGTCAGGCTGACCTGATGATCGTGGCGGGCACGGTAACCTTCAAGATGGCAAGTCGCGTCCGCCGTCTGTATGAACAGATGCCGGATCCGAAGTACGTCATCGCGATGGGTGCTTGTACGGTTGGCGGTGGCCCGTACTTTAAACATGGCTATCACGTTGTGAAGGGCGTGGACCTCGTCGTGCCTGTGGATGTGTATGTTCCCGGATGTCCTCCGCGGCCGGAGGCTCTGCTGGAAGGCCTGATGAGAATTCAGGACAAGATCAAAGCTCGCAAAGTGACTCGGGGTGAAACGGCATTGCCAGTGCCGCATCATTCGGGTTATTCGGCTCTGAATGTGTGATGAAACACCGGCACTGCCACTGCTGGTTTGATGAGTTGACTTGAGTCTGACTGAATCCCGTTGAATGTTTTTCACAAGCGCTATGGCTTCCGAGTGAGCTCCGCGTTTGGTGTCTCTGAGGAAGTGCGAACGCAATGAATAGTGTATTAAAAATCTCTGACCTTCATGTCTCGGTTGGTGAGACGCCCATTTTGAATGGCGTCAATATGGAGATTCGTCAGGGCGAAATTCACGCTCTGATGGGCCCGAACGGTTCCGGGAAGAGCACTCTGGCCTACGCATTGGCTGGGCATCCGAACTACAACGTGACAGAAGGCAGCATCGAAATCGATGGCGTGAACGTCACCGAAATGGAAGCCGACGAACGGGCTCGCCTGGGCATGTTCCTCGCGTTCCAGTATCCCGTTGTAATTCCCGGCGTGAAAGTTGCCGACTTCCTGCGACATGCGGTGTCCAATGTTCGCAATCCTGATCGCAAAGAAGGTGAAGGTTTGATCGGAATGCGGGAGTTCCGTAAGGAAATCCGGGAACGGATGACCGAATTGGGTATGGATCACGAGTTCGCTCGCCGGTATCTCAACGATGGATTCTCCGGCGGCGAGAAGAAGCGTATGGAAATCCTGCAACTCGCAATGCTTCAGCCGAGATTCGCGATTCTCGACGAAACCGACAGCGGGCTCGACAGCGATGCCGTCAGAGTGGTCAGTGAGGGACTTGCGAAACTCGCCGGGCCGCAAATGGGTGTGCTGATTATTACGCACCACGAACGCTTGCTGGAATTCAATCCGCCTCAGTTTACACATGTGATGCTCGGTGGACGCATCGTCGAAATCGGTGACGCAGCGCTCGCGCATGATCTGCATGCCAACGGCTACGCCACTGTGCGGGCTCGGCATCCTGAAGCTGAAGCGGAAAATACAAGAGTGGAAGCGGCAGCAGTCTAGTCATAATCGACTGCCTGACAGGCTTGAAGCCAGCCCCCGCGATCATCCGGATTTTGAATTCAGTGTTATCAACATAAGTGAGTCAGCGATGTCAATAGATGCTCCTGTAAAGCCTGATGCGAAGAAGTCCGACGTTGAGTTTGGTTCGTACAAGTACGGATTCCATGACTCGATGGATAACTATGCGTTCAAGAGCCGCAAAGGGCTGGACCCGCAGATCGTCCGTCAGATTTCGGAAATGAAGGGAGAGCCAGAGTGGATGACCAACTTCCGTCTGGACTCACTCGCGATTTTTGAATCACGCCCGATGCCGAACTGGGGCGGCGACATGAGTGACCTGGATTTTCAGGATATTTTCTACTACATGAAGGCGGCGAACGAGCAGGAAACTTCGTGGGACGATGTTCCGGAAGATATTCGTCGAACTTACGATCGCCTTGGAATTCCGGAAGCGGAAAAGAAGTACCTGTCCGGGGTCAAGGCCCAATACGATTCTGAAGTCGTGTATGGCAGCCTGCAGGAAGACCTCTCAAAGCAGGGTGTCATCTTCACCGATACCGACTCAGCGCTGCGGGATCATCCTGAATTGTTCCGTGAATATTTCGCAACCATCATTCCTCCCGGCGACAACAAGTTCGCCGCGTTGAACTCTGCAGTCTGGTCTGGCGGTTCGTTCATCTACATTCCGAAAGGGGTGAAGATTGAGTTCCCGCTGCAGGCCTATTTCCGCATCAACAGCCAGAACATGGGACAGTTTGAACGCACGCTGATTATCGTCGATGAAGGTGCCTCCGTGCACTACGTCGAAGGCTGCACCGCCCCGACCTACAGCAGCAACAGCCTGCATTCAGCCGTGGTTGAAATCGTCGTCAAGCGCGGCGCGCGTTGCCGTTACACTACGATCCAGAACTGGTCGAGCAACGTGTATAATCTGGTCACGAAGCGGGCCATGGCGTATGGCGATTCGTTGATGGAATGGATCGACGGAAATCTCGGTTCCAAATTGACGATGAAATATCCCGCGATCTGGTTGATGGAACCAGGTGCTCGGGGCGAAACACTGTCGATTGCATTTGCCGGACCGGGGCAGCATCAGGACGCCGGTGCCAAAATGGTTCACTGTGCTCCAAACACATCCAGCCGCATCATCAGCAAGAGCATTTCCAGAGGCGGTGGACGCTCCAGCTATCGTGGTCTGGTCAAGATTCATAAAGACGCGAAGAACTGCCGTTCAAACGTTGTCTGTGATGCCTTGATTCTGGACCCTGCCAGCCGCAGCGATACCTATCCATACATCGAAGTCGAAGAACAGGACGTAGCGATTGAGCACGAAGCCAGCGTCTCGAAAATCGGGGAAGAACAGTTGTTTTATCTGATGAGTCGCGGGATGACCGAAGCCGAAGCGTCCGCCATGATTGTGACGGGCTTTATCGAACCTCTCGTTAAAGAACTGCCGATGGAATACGCGGTTGAAATGAATCGCCTGATCGAACTGCAGATGGAAGGATCGGTCGGGTAGTACTTCCTGCGAGTTGCAGGACGTCAGTCCTCCGATTGAATTCGTGCTGAAATGAATAACGGACTTCGCCATCTCATATTTGTCGCAACGACCGTCGCATCATTGTCTGTGCCGTCGATTGCCGACGAGGAACCTGAATACTCGACCGTGACGGGTCGAGTTGTGTACTCCGGTGACGAGATGAAGCTTAATTCTCTGTTCCTGAAGGGCAGTGGCGCCAAGGAAGCGGTCGATGGTACGACTGGTGCTTCACAGGAGCCAGAATAGCGATGGTAAAACTCAACGAAGAAGTTGCTCAGGCGCTGATCAAAAGTGATGGCGAACCACTTGCCGTCGAAGTCCCGGGGTCAGACCGTCGTTTTGTCCTCGTCGAACAATCGACGTTCGACGAAGCGATGGCGGCGTTGGAACTTCAACGGAATGTGGAGTTGATTCGCGAGGGAATTGCTGACGTGGAAGCTGGCAGAGTTTTACCGCTGGATGAAGCGATGGAACAAATCAGACGGGAGTTGCGTTTCCAGCCGCGGCAAACAACATGAAGGTGCAGATCTCAACGCGGGCCATGCTGGATATCCAGCGGAACGCGGAATGGTGGGCATCGCACCATAGTCGCAGTCAGGCAGCTGAATGGTTCTATCGTGTTTACGATCAACTTGAAGCGATTTCCAATGCTCCTTTGAGTTACGGTTTGTCTGCTGAGAATGGGATGTTTCCATTCGAGTTGCGTGATGCCCTTATTGGTCTGGGAAAGCGGAGGAGCTACCGGGCCATTTTTCGAGTTCAAGACAATTGCATAACCGTTTATCGTATCGTTCGAGCGGCAGAAGGAACAATCGAGGCTGACGATCTTGAGTAGGGCGCAGCCATCTGATTTGTCGCGGAGAGTTTAACAATTATGATATCCACAACCATCGATGTTTCTCGTATCGGCTTCAGTACCGACGTTTTCGAACAGTTCCTTGCAACACGCAACGAGCCGTCATGGATCACGGACGCGCGTCGAGCGGCGTACGAGATTTATCAGAACCTACTTGAGGAAGATCTTAATCCTGAAGAATTTAAACGAGTCGATTTGCGAGTCTTTAATGCAGGCAAGTTTCGTCCGACTGCCGAGCCCGTGGACTCAACTGCGATCTCCACACTGCTCAGCGACAAAACAGAATTTGGTGGCTCAATTGCTCATGTGAACGGCCATTCAACTTTTTCACAGGTGTCGGATGAAATCAACGAGCAGGGAGTGCTGTTCGGGGAATTGCAGACGTTGCTGAGCAGCCATCGCGAGCTACTCGAACCGTATTTCATGAAGCAGGCCGTGCGACCGGACTCTGACCGATTTTCGGCATGGCACGCTGCCTTCTGGACTGGCGGCACGGTCTTGTATGTGCCCCGCAATGTCGAAGTGGCACTGCCGTTGCATAGTTTGATTGCTCACAGCCGCAACGGCGTCGCAGAATTCAGCCACACACTGATCATCCTGGAAGACGGCGCCCGTGCGACGCTGCTGGAAGAAACGTCCTCCGCTTCAGAAAGCATCGCAGGTCTGCATGTGGGTTGTGTCGAATTGATCGTCGGCAGGAATGCGAATCTGCGATACGTGCAATTGCAGAACTGGAATCAGAATTCCTGGCATTTCGCTCATCAGGCTGGCGTCGTGGGCAGCAATGCATCCCTGCAATGGACCGTTGTCGGTCTGGGCAGCAAATTGTCCCACATTCATCAGGACATCAATCTGAACGGTCGCGCTGCCACAGCCGAAGTGAACGGCGTAACGTTTGCCAGTGATCGCCAGAAGATCAGTTACTACACTCAGCAACATCACAAAGCGCAGGGAACTCACAGCGATCTGCTGTACAAAGAAGTCCTGCGGGACGAAGCACGAGTCATCTGGCGAGGCATGATCAAAGTTGATCCCGCCGCACAGCAGACGGACGGATATCAGCGCAGCGATGCGTTGATGCTGAGTGATCATGCTCGCTGCGATTCGATCCCCGGTCTTGAAATCGAAGCTGACGATGTCCGTTGCACGCACGGGGCGACAACAGGCCGCGTCGATCAGGACCAGATCTTCTACTGCATGAGTCGCGGGATATCCCGAAAAGAAGCCATGCACATGATCGTGGAAGGGTTCTTTCAGCAGGTCTACGACCGCATTCCGGTCGAAGTGGTCCGCGAAACTCTCAGCCGCACCGTTCAAAGTAAACTTGGGATCGAAGCTGTAGCGATCTGACGCCGCCGAGCTTGAAGCTTCGCGTGCTCCGTCCCTCCGGAGCTCGAGGGCTGTCGTTTAAATCGTTTAACGGCAAGCCGCAGGCGTCGTTGCCGCGTTTCGCCTGCGCCTGCGGCTCGCCGTTAAACAAATTTTCTGACTCTGTGAACTAAAACGACAGTCTCCTCGACTTCGACGGGTGACTGGAATGAACAAGACCGCGCCGTTGGCCAGGCCGGGGGCGATTGCTACAATCAGCGAGATTATCAATGAGTTCCCCCATCATTTCCCCTGTCGCAGCGCCCTCATAAGGCTCAGAATTTATGTCGATGTCCCCCGTTTCCGGATCATTATCACAGTCTGTCAGTGATGCACCTGTCAGTGCCGTCCCGGACGAGCGCGGTCGGTTTGGGGAGTATGGCCGCAGATATGTGCCTGAAACGCTGATGTACGCGCTGGATCAACTCACGGCAGCATACGAAGAGGCGCAACAGGATCCGGAATTTGATCGACAATTGCGGGATCTGCTGAAACATTTTGTCGGGCGTCCGAATCCGCTCTACTTTGCGGAGCGGCTCACCGAGAAATGCGGCGGCGCTCAGATCTATTTTAAGCGAGAAGATCTCAACCATACGGGTGCGCACAAGATTAACAACACGATGGGACAGGTCTTATTGACTCTGCGCATGGGCAAGACACGCGTTATCGCGGAGACCGGTGCTGGTCAACATGGCGTGGCGACGGCCACCGCGTGTGCCAGGTTTGGACTGCCCTGCGTTGTGTATATGGGCGAAGAAGACGTACGGCGTCAGAAGCTGAATGTCTTCATCATGCGGACGATGGGCGCCGAAGTGCGTGCCGTGACAACAGGGTCACGCACGCTGCGTGATGCCATCAATGAGGCCATGCGCGACTGGATGTCTTCCGTGCGAGACACGCACTACATCATTGGCAGTGTCGTCGGGCCGCATCCGTTTCCGATGATGGTGCGTGATTTTCAATCGATCATCGGACGTGAAGCGCGGGAGCAGTGTCTGGATCAGGTGGGGCGACTTCCGGATGAGGTGATTGCCTGTGTGGGTGGTGGTTCGAATTCTGCCGGGATGTTCTATCCGTTTGTTGACGATGCGGGTGTCGCGTTGACGGGTGTGGAAGCTGGCGGGCGCGGATCGAATCCGGGAGACCATGCGAGTACGCTCACTCATGGTCAGCCGGGAATTCTGCACGGCAGTTACAGCTACGTGTTACAGAATGATGACGGTCAGACGTCCGATGTGCATTCAATTTCTGCCGGACTTGATTATCCGGGCGTCGGCCCGGAACACAGTTACTGGAAAGACACAGGCCGCGTGAGTTACGTCAATATACTGGACGACGAGGCACTCAGCGCGTTCAGCACGATGGCCAGAACGGAAGGGATTCTTCCGGCAATTGAGACGTCTCATGCGATTGCGTACGCGATGAAGTCTGCCGCTCAACGCAGTGCGAATGACGTGATCGTTGTCTGCCTGTCCGGTCGCGGCGACAAAGATGTCAACGAAGTCGCGAGATTAACTGGTCAGGAAATGTAGCTGAGGGGGCTGTTGTCTGATTCTCGTCCACGAACCGCAGGATGTTGCTGAATCATGGGTCGAAAGGATCAGAAACCGCGAACTCGCCGTCCGCTGACTCCCGCCACGACGGCCCTGCTGATCTTCGTGGTGCTGGCCGTAGTGCGAATCGCTGTGTTCAGGCCCGAACTGGCGAGCGACGGAAAACCACGTTCGAAAGCCGTCGTGCGACATGTGATCGATGGCGACACATTTGCTCTGGAAGACGGACGGCGTGTTCGAATGCTGGGGATCAATGCTCCCGAGGCGGGTTTCGGCGACAAGTCACCGGAACCCTTTTCTGCCGAGGCAACGGACTGGTTGCGAAATCGCATCGAAGGTCGAGAAGTGGCATTGCGGATTGACTATCCCAAAATCGATCGCTACGGACGCACGCTGGCATGGGTCTTTGAACCGGACGGCACGCTGGTGAATCAACAGATGCTGTCGGCAGGTCGCGTCAAGTTGCTGGCCGATTTTGGGTTGCCGGCCGATCTGGAACCAACACTGCGCCAGGCAGAAAGCGAGGCCCGGATCCGTAAAATCGGGTTGTGGGCACCGAAACGGAAGTGAGTAGTGCGCTGTGTTCGTCACGATGTACTCGACGCGGTAAAGATTGAGTGAATTGGCGAGCGGCATGCGTCAGCTTGCCGGTACTGAAACAACGGACCGGAGGGCTCACACCACTCCGCTCGCCGGACTCATTCCAGGCCGCAAGCAGTATAGGTCACGGCGCAGAGTCGGCAAACTGCACCTTGTCGTACACGTCCCGCATGGCAAGCTGCTTGTTCAGGCTTGCGAGCTGCAACGTCTGGTCGATGCCAACAACTTCCCGCAGCAGCCACAATCCGTCTGCGGTTCGAGTATGCTGTTCGGCACGAGGTTCGTCCTGCCACAGCACCAGGTACTCCTGCAATGACGGTATCTGCCGGTAGTGGCCAAACTTTCCGCCGCGGTCGAAGTCAGCGGTCGATGGCGACAGTACTTCCACAATCAGAACCGGGTTTGAGATCTCATCGTCTGCGTCGCCTTCGATCGGAGGACAGACGACAGAGACATCGGGATACGCATGATAACCCGTTGATTCAATATGGACTCGCATGTCGCTGCCGTGTGCCTGACAATCGTGGCCGTGCAGCATATTTCCGATTGCTCTCGCTGCATTTGTTCCAACCAGACTATGCCGTCGAGTCCCCCCCGACTGCGAAAACACCTCACCCCTCCAGTACTCATGGCGTTCCGGCTGTTGACGTTCCCAGGCGATATATTCAGCCTCAGTCATCCGCAATAACGGTCGAACGGCAGAATTCATGAATGCCTCCTGAAGAATTAAACCACTTGACGCGGGCTTCGCCCGCAACCCAAAGTGACAAACGCATGGAACACTAAACGACGCTATACTCCGCGCGGCCAGGACTGAGGGACGTGTTGTTGAGTGAGCCGCAAGGCGCTAGCCGCGGGTTGTGCATTCGGTCAGCACCGGCGGCTAGCGCCTTGCCGCTCACAAAACCTCAAATCTGACCGCGGGGAGTATAATCTTCGATAACTTCGTCCTCACCAGGGTTCGGCCTCGGTGACGGGCAAATCGCAAAGTAGCCGTCACGCTCCGCCGTCACGAGCCGAGAACTGGGCCACATGAATCGAGCCCCCACGCTGAATGTCCTTCAGCCCATGCAGGGCCTGATCGTGGAACACTGACTTGGTGGAACACTGTCCTGGTTGATGAATGTCGATTGACAAATGCTCATCACGGCGGAGCGTGATGGCTACTTTGGGTTGCGGGCGAAGCCCGCAGATTCACGCTTACTCTCCAATTCCACCTTCGCCGCCCTGCAGACCCTCGAGGCGTTTGAGCACATCCTTGTACTCGTAATCAACGGCCAGGATTTCTCCGTAGTGATGTTCGGCCTGATCGTTCTTCTTCGCCTTTTCGTAGATGCGTCCGAGGTAATAATGCGCCGTCTTGAACGGATCCGGCTTGTCGGCGGCACTCAGGCCGTCCAGGGCTTTTTCAAACTGTCGCCGTCCGAGATCCAGTTTTCCGTCCTTGACGAAACACTCGCCCAGCAGCACCAGCGATTCGACCTGGATACGCGAGTCAGACACAGCCTTCTGCAATAACGGAATCGCCTTGGCGGTATCCTTGATAATCATCATTCGTTTGGCCAGGTCATATTTTTTCCGCATGTCGTTCGGATGCAGATCGACGCTGTGATTCAGGAATTCAATTTCCTTCGCGAGCAGTTCGTCTTTCAATGCTTTTACTTTTTCGATCAGGCGTTCTTTACCGGGATTGTTGCGTGCCCGGTCTTCAGCTTCGCTGAGGTCATTACGCAGCATCAACAATTGCACGTCATGCAGTCGCTCACGAATATCTGCATTGTTGTTTGAAAATTCAAGGGCCTTGTTGTACTGCTCCTGGGCCTTTCCAAATTGCCGATTTGCGATGTACAAGTCGGCCAGCTTGAGATACAGGTTCAGATTTTTCGGATCTTTGCGAATCGCGTGCAGCAGATCCGTTTCGTCGGATTCGCCAGGAGCATCGACCGCTTTGGGTGTTCCCTTGCGAGCCTGGCGATCGGCTTCATAGGCATTCACCGGAGCGACAGGTTGTTCCACTTTGACATCTCGCGTGTTTTCCGCATTGTCGTAGCCACCACGATCCATGGTCGCTTCTGCATCAATGCGACTCATCATACTGCGAGCATCGCCGTCGTTTGAATCGAGCTTATAGATACGTTCAAAGCAGGCCCGCGCGGGTTTATAATCGCGACGTTCGATCAGCAGATGTCCAAGGCGTCGATTGTATTCGATATTGTCCTTGTCGTATTCCACCGCGCGTTCCAGCGCATATCGTGCGACAATGAGGTTCTGCTGATTTTCGCAGGCGTCGCCGAGGTCAAACATCAACTGCGCGTCCCAGGGATTGAGCAGCAGTCCTTCTTCGACAGCTGTTTCGACCCCTTTCCAGTCTTTCTGCATCCGACATTTCTTGATACGACCGCGGACTCCCATCAATCGCATTCCGGCCATCTTCGCCCCGGAGCCGTTGTCGTTGAAGCTTTTACGAATACAGCCATGTTTGGACTGACGGTACAGAAGCATCTCAGGCATCAGCGTGACACAACTGCCGAAGGCTTTGATCGCATAATCCCAATTCTTGTGGTTCATGGCCTCAGTGCCTTTTTTGAACCAGTCCTGGGCTCCTTTTTCACGTTCGTTCATCGAAGCGATGCTTTCATGGAAACGGTGGATGTCTCAACTGTTTAACCACAATCTAACACAGGGCAACGGCAGTCGCCACACCATTCAGTTGTTCCGTCTATGATAATTCGCCCGACAGCCGTTCGCGTGGTGCCTTGCTTCGGTTACATTGCGGCCTATGGCACTGCTCAGTCTGAACAATTTGACGTTTACGTATTCCCGGCCCAACCTGCTGGACGGCATCACGCTGCATATTGAACGCGGCGAACGAATTGGCCTTGTCGGTCGCAACGGGGCTGGAAAATCGACCCTGATGAAGCTCATTGCGGGGCTGCTCAAGCCGGACGACGGTTCGGTTGATCTGCAATCCGAAGCAGTCATCGCACGTCTGGATCAGGAAGTCCCTTCGGGAGGCGACAAAACTGCGTTTGAAATGGCGGCAGAAGGTTTTGGGCCGCTTTGTGGAGCCGTCAGCGACTATCGCAACCTTGGCCACAAGTTGCACGAAGGCCTCGAACTGACGGACAAAGAACTCAAGGCGTACGAAGAAGCCAGCCACGCGATCGCCGACGCAGACGAATGGTCGGCCGCTGATCGCCTGGACGCGCTGTTGATAGAAATGCAGCTACCCCCCGACGTGAAGTACTCGTCACTTTCCGCCGGGATGAAACGTCGCGTCCTCCTGGCCGCCGCCATGATTCGTGAACCGGATGTGCTGCTGCTGGATGAACCGACCAACCATCTGGACATCACTTCGATTGTCTGGCTCCAGGGATTTCTGAAACGCTTCAGTGGCACGCTCATCTTTGTCACGCATGACCGTGTCTTCCTGCAGGACATTGCCGACCGCATTGTGGAAGTTGATCGAGGACGTTTATTCGACTGGACCTGCGACTATCAGACATTCCTGACTCGTCGCGATCAGCTGCTGGCAGCAGAATCGGTCGAGCAGGCACAATTTGACAAGAAGCTGGCCGAAGAAGAACGCTGGATTCGACAAGGCGTCAAAGCCCGCCGATGTCGTAACGAAGGCCGTGTCCGCGCGCTGAAGGACATGCGCGAAGAACGTCGTCAGCGTCGTCAGAAAGTCGGTACGGCAAAAATGTTTCTGCAGGAAGCGGAACGTTCCGGACAGATTGTCGCGCGACTGGAGAATGTCACACATTCGTTTGACGGCGGAGAACCCGTCATTCGCGACTTCACGACAACCGTGTTTCGCAATGATCGCATCGGCATTATCGGACCCAACGGTGCCGGAAAATCGACGCTGTTACGCATTCTGCTGGGGCAGCTTGTGCCGACCAAAGGCAAAGTACGTCAGGGGACGAATCTTGCTGTCGGCTATTTTGATCAGCTGCGAAATCAGTTGGAAGAGGACAAGTCCGCTCGTGAAAACATCAGCGATGGTACCGACTTTCTGATGATCAACGATCAGAAGCGGCACATCATGGGCTTTCTGCAGGACTTCCTGTTTTCTCCGGAACGCGCTCACACGCTGGTTAAGTTTCTGAGCGGAGGTGAACGAAATCGGCTGCTGCTTGCCAAAATGATGTCCAAGCCCGCGAACATCCTTGTGCTCGACGAACCGACCAACGACCTCGACGCTGAGACCTTGGAACTCCTCGAAGAAATGCTGCCGACTTTCAGCGGCACCGTGCTGCTGGTGAGCCACGATCGAGCGTTCATCAACAACGTCGTATCGAGCACGATCGTGTTCGAAGGTAACGGCGAGATCGGTGAATACGACGGCGGTTACGACGACTGGGTCAGAACGAGGGATCAGCGTATCACGATCGCTCGTGAAGCGGCTGTGCTGGTGAAGCCGTTAGCCAGCATTTCGTCGAATGCAGGTTCATCGTCCGGCTCAACGGCCGTCAGTGTGAAATCCAGAAAACTCAGTTTCAAGGCACAGCGCGAACTGGATGAGCTTCCGGAACGCATTGCCTCACTGGAGAAACGTCAGAAGCAATTGCATGCGGAAATGGCCGCCCCGGGTTTTTACCAATCCGGCGGCGACCGCATCACCAAAGCAGCCACGGAACTGGCCCAAATCGACGAAGACCTTGCGGATTGCTTTCAACGCTGGGAATCGCTTGACGGAACGTAGGCGACGTCGCTCCGCCGACTCGCACTCCTTTTTACGCCCGTGCGAAATCACGGCCGCCTTGCGGTTTCCATAATTCGCGTGTATTCGCACGGCCACGGTGGATCCAGGGAATCTCAGTCGGCGGAGCGACTGAGCTACGGGTTTTCTTCGCAATTGCGAGAAGCGCCAACTTCCTGACAATCCCTGGGCTGTTTCTATTCGTTATGATTCCCAGCCCATTCTGTCCTCTTTCCGTTTGAAAACATCCGAGCCCGCTCATGAGCAATACCAATCCATTCGGTGCCGAAACCACACTTTCTACCTCCGGCGGAAGCGTCAGGTATTTCAGCCTTCCAAAGTTGATTAAGGACGGCATTGGCGACATCAACACGCTGCCGTTTTCGATCCGCGTACTGCTGGAAGCCTGTCTGCGGAACATCGACAATTTCATCGTTACCGCAGACGACGTGAACAACCTCGCCAATTGGAATGCTGCCAAGCCCGCTCAGGTGGAAGTGCCGTTTAAGCCGGGCCGTGTCGTTCTGCAGGACTTCACGGGCGTGCCCGCAATTGTTGATCTGGCTGCACTGCGCAGCGCGATGGTGCGAATGGGTGGTGATCCGAAGAAAATCAATCCGTTGGTGCCTTGCGATCTTGTTGTCGATCACAGCGTGCAGGTCGATGAATTTGGGTCGAAATTCGCATTGAAGCACAATGTCGAAATCGAATTCGAACGCAACATGGAACGCTACCAGTTCCTGCGCTGGGGTCAGAAGGCGTTGAACAATTTTCGGGTCATCCCGCCCGCAACCGGCATCGTGCATCAGGTCAATCTCGAATATCTGGCCACGGTTGTGATGACCACAAATGGTGTTGTTTATCCGGACAGCCTTGTGGGGACTGACAGCCATACCACAATGATCAACGGCCTCGGCGTTGTCGGCTGGGGTGTCGGCGGAATCGAAGCCGAAGCTGTGATGCTTGGCCAACCAGTCTACATGCTGACTCCGGAAGTCGTGGGATTCCGAGTCTCGGGCAAGTTGCCGGAAGGGGCGACGGCGACCGACCTGGTACTCACCGTGACTCAGATGCTGCGAGCCCACAAAGTGGTTGGCAAGTTTGTCGAATTTTTCGGCCCGGGTCTGGATGCCCTGAGTCTTGCCGACCGAGCGACGCTCGCCAACATGGCGCCGGAATACGGTGCGACGATGGGCTTTTTCCCCGTCGATGCCGAAACGCTGAGATATCTTGAACGCACGGGGCGGCCAAAGCAGTTGATCGAACTTGTCGAACGCTACTACAAAGAACAGGGACTGTTTCGCACGGCCAGCTCACCAGAACCGCGCTTCACGAGCAAACTGGAACTGGATCTTGCGGATGTTGTGCCGTCGTTGGCTGGACCGAAACGTCCTCAGGACCGCATTCTGCTGAAGGATATGTTGCCTGAATGGAAGAAGTCGCTCAGCAGCACATTCGGCAAAGCGCATGCGTCCGCCGCAGTGAAGATCGAAGACAACGGAAGTTCTTCCAGTATCACTGATGGAGCTGTCGTGATCGCCGCCATCACAAGCTGCACGAACACCAGCAATCCAAGCGTCATGATCGGGGCTGGATTGTTGGCTCGCAACGCCGTCGCCAAAGGCCTGGAACGCAAGCCGTGGGTCAAGACCAGCCTTGCTCCCGGAAGCCGCGTTGTGACCGAGTACCTCAATAAGTCGGGACTCGATGCTTCGCTGGATGCACTGGGATTTCAAACGGTCGGGTATGGCTGCACGACCTGCATCGGCAACAGCGGTCCTCTGCCGGAACCTGTCGCGAAGGCAGTGACGTCGGGCGACCTGGTGGCTGCTGCGGTACTCTCAGGAAATCGAAACTTTGAAGGTCGAATCAATCCGCTGGTGAAGGCAAATTACCTCGCAAGTCCTCCGCTCGTAGTCGCGTACGCAATCGCCGGCACAGTTGATATCGATCTGAATCATGAAGCGTTGGGCAAAGACAAACAGGGCAGGGACGTCTTTCTGAAAGACATCTGGCCGACTCAGAAAGAGATCGCAGACACAATTGCCTCGTCAATGACCCCGGAAATGTTCACCGAACAATACGGCCATGCGACGCTGGGCCCGGAAGAATGGCAGAAGATCCAGAGCAGCGATGCCGACCTGTTTGAGTGGGATGCACACAGCACTTACGTTCAGGAACCTCCGTTCTTCGTCGATATGCCCGTGACTCCGGGCGCCATTCAATCGATCGAAGGAGCGCGCTGCCTTGTCTCTGTCGGCGATTCCACAACGACTGACCACATCAGTCCCGCAGGCGCAATCAAAGCCAGCAGCCCAGCGGGTAAGTATTTGCAGGCGCAAGGCGTCACGCCGAATGATTTCAACAGCTACGGGGCTCGTCGCGGCAATGACCGCGTGATGACGCGCGGAACGTTTGCCAACATCCGCCTGAAAAACCTGATCGCCCCCGGCACCGAAGGCAGCGTGGCGATTCATTTCCCGAGTGGCGAACAGACTTCGATCTACGACGCCGCCATGAAATACAAAGAAGAAGGCACGCCGCTGGTGGTCCTTGCCGGAGCCGAATACGGCACCGGTTCCAGCCGCGACTGGGCCGCCAAAGGAACATACCTTCTCGGCATCCGCGCCGTCATTGCCACCAGCTTCGAACGCATCCACCGCTCGAACCTCGTCGGCATGGGCGTGCTGCCCCTGCAATTCCGCGACGGCGAAAGCCGGGAGTCATTGGAACTCGACGGTACCGAAACCTTTGACATCCGCCTTGACGACAAGCTGAAACCTCAGCAAGCGGTCGAGGTCACCGCCAAAAAGCCGAACGGTGAGCAGATCCACTTCGTGGCCACGTGCCGGATCGATACGCCGGTGGAAGTGGTGTACTACCGCAATGGCGGGATTTTGCACACGGTGCTGAGGCAGTTGGCGAAAGGGTGAGTGACGATCCCCGAGTTAATATCAAGACTTAGATTCAAGTTTCGCTCGCGGAGAATTCAGATGTACCGGTTGGTCTTCCCTGACGGCACAGAAATGCTGGATCAATCAATCGCATCGGTGCAGCAACTCTACAGCGAAGGGAGAATTCCAGAAGGGGCAACCGTTGAGCATCGTGTGCCTGTGTCGGAATTTGTTTCAGTTGACCCCCCAGCAACTGATCGCCAAAAGACTTTCGCGACTACGCTATCAATCAGTTTTCCTGCTGACATAAGCCGAGGTGCAATAAGTAAGCTGATTGATAGGGCGATTGACGCGAGAGATGAAAAAAGACTTGAGCAAATGTTTGCGGAGGGTGATAGGGAACGAGAAGCTCGAGCACTCTTGATTGCTGAAATGGAAAACGAGGGTAATATTTGGTTACATAACGCTACACCGATGCAAATGGTTGACGAACTTGAGAGCCGCGATATCGCGAATATCTTGATTTCAATGAAACCTGACGGTGTTTCAACATTCGTCGCCATCCATGACGAAGGAATTAGTGACGAGTTGGGTGCAGAATTGGATAAAGCCTGCTGCAGCGTTAAATTCTCGATGCACATCCCACCGCACGAGATAAGGCAAGTATTGTTGTCGATTGCCGCTCAGATTCCAGACGAATAACAGTTGTGTCGATGTGCCGGATCGATACGCCTGTTGAGGTGGTTAATTACCGCAGTGGACGGAATTCTGCACACGGTGTTGAGGCAGTTGGCGAAATGGCTAAGCTGTAGAAGGGCACGCTCACAAGAAACTCGGTGACCCGTCTGCATGAGTTGATCGATGCGAAAACCGGTGGGCTTGCCGTGCGTTTTTTCGGCCCTTCAAACTGCCAGTTAACGCTTTACGTCGCTCCTCCGGAGCTTTCGGTTTATGTGTGACTGCAAACCTCGGGTTTACACCCGAGGCTATCGCACGCGGCTGCTCCGCAGCCAATCGCACCGTGTGTCTAAATGCCCGCAGGCTCCGGAGCATGCCCTCTGCGATTCGCTGCGTAGCAGCGGCGTGCGGTAGCCTGTGGCTTTAGCCACAGGTCACGATGCCCCAAAACGCCCCAAGCTGCGGAGCAGCGACGTAATGCCGCGAATCATCAACGCCTGAATCACAAAACGCAAGACGGACATCATTCCGTGTCGCGTTTTACGTCGCTCCTCCGGAGCTTTTTGTCATCGTGTTTTGGCCATGTACCTCGGGTTTTCACCCGAGGCTATCGCACACGGCTGCTCCGCAGCCAATCGCAACTCAAGACAACGCTTGTGATCCGCGATCCACATGCCATACTTTGGATCGCTGCCTCTCAATTCTTCTCCGGAGACTGCCCGTATGACGACCTATACGTGCCTCAAATATCACGTTGTCTTCGGAACCCAATACCGTCGTTCGCTGATTCACGCACGCATGCGACCGGAGCTTTACGCCTACATCGGAGGTATTATCAACGGCGAAGACGGGCATCTGGATGCGATCGGTGGTGTCGATGATCACATTCATATTCTCTGCGGAATTCCAGCTC
>JAYSPO010001560.1:0-4761 GCA_043722015.1 Candidatus Kuenenia sp.
TTCTAGCCACGAAAAGGCACAAAAGACACAAAGAATCGCTCATTTCATGGATCGTGTTTTGCTTTCTTTGTGCTTTTTGTGTTGTTTCGTGGCTAGAAACAAAAGTCCAGATGGCTTGCGTAGTGGAATGAATTCCAAATGCTTCGATCCCAGTGAATAAGCGGGCCATTGTTAGTTTTGGGGTGGCCGGGGTTGGAGAGCGCTAGCTCGAAACCCCGGTCGCTGTCAGTGCAGCGATTGCAGTAAGATCGGAGGTGGCCGGGGTTGGAGAGTTCTAGCTCGAAACCCCGGGGCTTCCTTCGCTTCGCTCAGTCCAGCCCCGGCCACCCAACGCCAACGATCAAGTCTGTCAAAACCAGGTCCGATTTTACGGCGTGACTCAAGAATTAATAGCGGAACACAGCACCCAGGCTGAACCCGTTCGCGGCGAAGTTTGAGTATTGTACATTCTGGCGGATGTCCGGCGTAAACCCGGCTGCACCGGCTGAAATACTGTTGTAGTAGATGTTCTGGTCCGGGCGGCTGACCTGCGTGAGCCACATGAAGTCGTACCCACCATAGACCGAGAACTTGGTATTCAGGTGAACTTCAGCAGCCAGATTGAGCTGTGTCACTGTGCCGAAGTTCACTTTACTTCTTTCAAAGGTTGTGAGTCCAGTGCCGATGGCATTGGCAGAAACGGTCGCCGTGTAATCGTTCAGGCCCATCATGATACGCGGTGTGGCACTCAACGTGAACCAGCGCGTGTTGACCGAGAACCGAGCCCCCGCTTCTGGCCCGTAGTAATTGCTGTTGACCGCAGAACTGATGTTTGTCGTGCGATCTGCGACCGCAGCGCCACCGTCGTATGTTCCGTGGATGTTGTAGCTCTCAGCCAGATTTGTGTATCGCAGTCCGCCCAGCCACTGAAATCCGAAACCTTCACCCGGTACGTAACGATCCGTGAGGAACGTCAATTCCGAACCCCACATTTGTGACGAAAGCGTTGCCTGAAGAGATTGGTCGAAAATCAATGAATTCAATCCCGCCACGTCAGTCACTGAACCGTCGGTCAGCAGGGGGATGGCGTAATTCGGATTTGTCTGAGTACCAAGCGCCGGGTCGATGACGACCCCGCCCGGCAACGGAGGCAGTGCAGCATTGATCTGTCGTGGACCGTCAATGTCATTGTACGCTGTCTCACTGGATTGCTGCTGGAATCCAAAGAAACTCATTTCCAGATCGCCACCATTCATCGCGACGCCCAATGTGCCTCGGATGCCGGGTGTGTCGATCAGGTCAAGTCCATTGGACTGTGCGAACAGGGTGAACCCAGCCGTGTTGCCGCCATTGAGATTGTCGTTCACCAGAATCGGCGAGTTGATGCCCTGGACACTATTGTTGGGTACCACATTCTGAAGACCCGACACTGGAGCACCAATGGTTCCGGCCTGCGGTCCCTGAAACGACCACTGCATGAATTCCAGACGCATCCAGCTGCGCGAAGTCACTTCGTGCAGGAAGTGCTCGATCGGACGATTTTCGTCCCACAGCCCCGGAGCCTGCTCAACGTAGTGATCCACGACGGGAGCCTGATACTGATTCCGCGGCATTTGAAACAGCGACGGATGCCCCTGTTGCTGCGGCGGACAATACTGTGGATCCGCATACTGCGGCGAACCGCCGTATCCCGGTGGGCCATACTGCGGCGTATATTGAGCCAGTGCTTCAGAAGAAGCTATGCTGAGAAGCACCGCAGCAGCGGCAAGACTTAGCAGGTTCGGACGGTTCATTCGAGCCGGACCTTATTCAAAGAGTCAGATCAGCGAAGCAAATTCGTCGAAGAGCCCTCCTGGCAATTCAACGCCGACGCAACATCGTGAGATGCCGCGCACGGAACGGTTCCATGTACAAAACATAGTCCGCTGTCGTCGATATCGTCGCTGTTCGACTTTGAACTTTGCTCCAATTGTTCCGGCAACGTCGATTTTAACGGTTACACGGATCATTCCACTCGTAACGTCTGCAACATCAGCCGTTCGGCAGGTTCTGCCGGTGTGCTGGACTCCGGGCTACCGTCCTGAAGCGGCATTCGAGACAACCACGGGCTGCACCCAGGCTCGTTCGAACTCTCCGACCTGCGACGGATTCGGGTGCAGCCGAGACGCTGTGACCACAGCACGGACGTAGAGCTCGGTGCCTTCAAACGTATAGCTGCCGACTGTGCCTTCGACGGATTTGAGTACTTTTCCCACATCGGTGCTGTATCGGCGTGTCACAGTATCGACTTTTTCGGGATCGTCAATCGCCGGCGAATGGGTATCATCGAAAGCAGTGCGTGTACCAATAAAATCAATGCGGTACGATACGTCAGGTTCTGCTGTAACTGTGACTTTCAGACTGTCTGATGTCTGTTGAATTTCCTCCAGTGTCACGCCGGACGAAGCATAAAAATGCCCGGCTTCCAACGCACTCACCAGGGCATCCGGTGTTAACGTGTCGGTCAGCACCATGACCCAGCCTCGTCCCGGCTGTGCTCCCTTGTGCGGTTGAGTCTCAAAGTAGTTGTGCCCGTCGTCCGTCGCCAGGCCGTACATTACTGGCAGCTTAAGTTTTGCCAAACGCCATGTGTTGACAATATCCCATTGACGCTCAGTGGATGCATGTGCCTGATCGCCGGAATTGTTGACACCGGTGTGGCCGTTGTAGACTTCAAAAAAGTTCTCTCCGACAACCTGCATCAACTGTTCGGCAGTGATGGCGTAGCCGAAATTCGGATGATTCAGATGCACGAGCGTTGATTCCCCGGACCGCTCGCGGCGGGAAATCGCAGCGTCAATGTTGCGCTGCATCACATCAACAATACTATCGCCGCCGGTGGGCGGCAGCAGTTCACTGGTGTTCGTCGCACACATGTGAACAGGATGGCGATGGAAATTGTCAGTAATCTCCTCACCCTGGATCAGGATGTATTCCTGAGCTTTCGCAAGGCGTTCGTACACGGCATCAAACTCCTTCAGTCGGACTTCCTTGCGTCCCTTGGTTTCCCGAGTCTGAATCCAGTCTGCAGGGAATGTCTGAGTCAGTTTTTCGAAAGCCTTCATGCGCCCTTTGCTTTTTTCCACATCAATCCAACGTTCGTGATTGTGAAGCGTGTTGTGATCGGTGAAAACGAGAAACTGATATCCATGGTCTCGATACCAGGTGGCGATCATTTCCGGATAGTCATCGCCGTCGCTCCACAGCGAATGCGTATGCATGTTGCCACGATACCAGTGCTGTGACTGATCGGATCGCAGAAGGACGTCCTGAGCGATTCCCGGGGTTGCAAAGATCAAACACAGCAGAGGCAGAAATCGATCGATCGTAAACATTGAACGCAAGGACACGGCAGGCATGAGGTTCTCCTTGTGCAGAGGTTGATCCTGCGGAGTGTACCAATAAAATGACAGCGGGCGAGCCTTCCCCGTGGCTCGCCTGCTGTCTTTTGAGTGCTGCTGAGTTGGAGCACGATCGATTTCGCACCAAAGCAGCCTGAAAAGCAAAACTTCCTATCAGCCACGTACAAAGTCCAGACTCGATGCCTGAGCATCTGACAGCTTGAAGCTGAAGTTGTTCGCTCCGCTCGGCGTCAGGCTTCCCGTCAGCTTCTGGCCGTCCGTGTTGCGGCTGAGCGACAATGATCCGTTTTCCATGCTGTAGGTTCCCTGAAAACTGCTTGCTTGTCCGTCTTTGTTGACAGCCACCCAGCTGAAATTTCCATCAGCCTGAAGTGACAGCTGGACGCGAGCTCCGTTGCTCAGACTTGCCGTCCAGGCTCCGGTGAATGTCGATTGTGGAATCTGCGGCAGTTCGATTGCGGACTGAGCTGCGGCATTCTGGGGCGGTGCGAATCCTCCCAATGCCTGCAATGCAGACTGCTGAGCACTATTCTCTGGTGCAGGGCTGGCTGCCAGGTTGCCGTGCGGTGCAGCTCCGGTTGGTGATTGCACAGGAGCTGTCAGGGCAGGTGCCGCATTTTGCGGAGCGAATGCCTGTGGCTGTGCGGCCTGGGCCGTTCCTGCCTGTAACTGCTGCTGTGGCTGCACCTGAACTTGTGGCTGTGGCTGCTGCATCTGAACTTGTGGCTGTGGCTGTGGCAATTGTTGCTGACCACTTGCGAGATTGTTGCTGCCGACCGTTCCGGTCATCGCAACTCCACCTTGCATTTGTGGTTGTTGCATTGTCTGAGGTTGTGCCTGGAACTGTGGCTGCTGCAATTGTTGCGACTGAGGAAAATTCTGCGGCTGTGGCTGGCCAAAGACGGCTGGTGGCTGACCGTAACCACCCTGAGCGTAAACAGGCTGCTGATAGAGAGGCTGGGGATACGTTGGCTGGGGATACACAGGCTGCCGATAAACAGGTTGTGCATAGACTGGCTGCGAGTAGCTGGGGCCATAGGAATAGTTGGAAGAATACGAACGACCACCGGAATAGCCACCCGAGGAATGACCGTGGCATCCAGCTTCGATTGATCCGGTTGAAATTGCAGAAAACCCGCTCAAGACAGCGGCGAGCAACAGTTTGTGAGAGTGACGAATCATGGCAAGGACTCCTGAAAATTGTTTCGAATCAGATCGTTTGGGAATTCCCATAATGACCAGAGCGAACTTGGCACGGTTGTGTTACAGACAATTCAGAAATTTATTTTCCTCGGTGGGATTCAACTTGACATGAATCCTGAATGCCAGTGTTCTGAGGAGACTCGGACTGATTGTCCGGGGAGGCGGCAGTGTCGTTTGT
>JAYSPO010001561.1:0-4876 GCA_043722015.1 Candidatus Kuenenia sp.
ATTGTCAATTCGCACCGCGTGAAGAATAGAGCCGCTGGCAGAGGCTGATCGGGTAATCATCAGACCGCGATTGGGGCCCAGTTCATCTTGATTAACGTGAGACTTGCCCATGCACTGAGCTGCTGGTACTCTGGACAAGAAGACTCGTGGTGTGTGGAGCTGGACCTGTGGCGTTGAACCAATTGGCCACACGGTTTGCGTCTGAGTATCGCTTTCGGACTGATTTCGTATCAGTTGAGAAACATTGAATGGCTCTTACCAATATACCGATCGACATCACCGAAGTTGCGGATGAGCTTGAGTCCGGCGACATCCTGTTCAGCGTCTACGACTTGCAGGAACTCAAGGCGGTCGCGCCGTTTGACGGCATGAAACCAGGGCCAGAGAACTTCCCTGGTTCCATGCTCCTCCGCCGATGCATAAAAGGTCGGGTGCTCTGTCGCCAGGGCGAAGCAGGCGCGACGGCATTTCAGATCCTGACGCGAGAAGATGCTTTAAAGGTGCTGCGTGCGTTGTTGCGGGGCTTGTCGGCGGAAGAATTGGCCTTTGACGAGGCTCTGAAAGAGATATCTGCCGACCTGCAGTTGCAGGTTGAACAGTTACAGCGGCGGCGGGACGCACTGCGGCGAGATAACATCGGACGGCGACTGTCGCTGGAACGTGAAATCGAACGGCTCGAACTGACTCTGCAGTCATCCGGCGACCAGCAAGGGGCGTCACTTCGGGAAGTGGTACACGCCAGGCTTCTTGTTTCATCCGGAAACAAACGCAAGGGGCTGCTGCATCGGCTGCTGGACAAACTGCGTGGACGCGGACGTGATCGATCAGGAACTGTTGAACTTCCCGAATACATTCCGAATGACGGACCGCAGGATCTCAACATCAACACGCTGAGCGCGCCCATGTACGAGGGCGACCTGTTTGGCGAAATGAGCTGCATGAATCTTGCGCCGCGGTCAGCGACGGTCATCGCCACAGAAGGTCTCGCCGATGATCCGGTCTATATGATCGAGATGGTGCGGAACGCTCTGGATGCTCTGCGTGGAAACGCCGAGTATCGAAAACGTATGGACCAGATCTATCGGACGCGCGTCATGGAAACGCAGGTGCGGAGTCTGCCCCTGTTTCGGGTACTGACAGACGGTGATTACAAATGGCTGGCCAACAAACTCGAGCTTGTCGAGTTTGAAGCGGGCGATGTGATCTTTGACGAACATGATTCGACAGTCGATTGCTGTTATGTCGTCCGTACCGGTGTTGTCAAAGTTTCGCAGAATCTGGGGTGCCTGTTGGGAAGCAACGAGTTGCACGATCTACCGGTCCTGTGTCGCGAACTGATGGCCTGCAGCACAGGCACCGCAGCTGCTGTGAAGTTCTGGAATGAACTGTCCGTGGAAACGCAAAAATTGATCGGCGAGCTTGCAAAGTCGAACACTGGCGTTGACGAACAGCAGAAACAGACGTTGCGAAGGGCCATCAACACGTGGATGCAGGCGTCGAAAATTCACACGACGATGGGTCAGGCGACCGATGACTTGGTAGCGAATTCCAGCCTTTCGCAGTATGCCACGCTGTTTGAGGATTTTCAGGAGAAGACCAGCGAGTGGTGGGAACTTGAAGTCAGGATTTTCAATCGCGTTCTGCTCGAGAGCTTTTGTCCAAATGGTGTTCGAAAACGAGCGGCAGTGCTGAACAACAGGCGGACGCTCTCGTATGCCAGTCGCGGTGAGATTATTGGTGAGATCGCGGTCCTCTGCAAAGAAGATCGAAGTGCCACGTGTCTGGCCTTTACCCATCCTTCGTCAGGTCAGAAGGCGGCCACTCAGGCCAACCTGATTCCTCAACGCGTGGAGGCCGTACGAATTAGTGCAGACGTGCTGCAGGAGTTGCGCGCCAGGTCAATGCCATTTACACAGATGGTCGATGACATCGTCAAATCGCGACGCATGAGAGATCAACTTGCAGAAAAGTCGGCTACCAGCGTGCGGGCTGGAAGTCAGACAAAAGAGTTTGATGACCTGGGCTTGGCCTGGGGCCAGTCTCTGATGGTCATCGATCTGGATCGCTGCACTCGGTGTCAGGAGTGTGTGAAAGCCTGTGTCAATGCCCATGACGACGGCAGAACGCGTCTGTATCTCGACGGTCCTCGCTTTCAGAATAAGTACCTGATCCCGGTCACGTGTCGCAAGTGTCTGGATCCGGTTTGCATGATTGGTTGCCCGGTCGGGGCCATCAATCGAGGGAGCAGCGGTGAGATTCAGATTGCCGACCACTGCATCGGTTGCAGCAAGTGCGCAGATCAGTGCCCGTATGGCTCCATTCAGATGGATCTGCTGGACACGGCTCAGGAACTCAGCCCCGATTTGCAGGAGCTGCTGGGGCCCGGATATGTCCTGCGTACTGTTCAGGAGAAGGCCGTTGTCTGTGATCAATGCAGTTCAACCCCCAGCGGGCAGCCTTCGTGCGTCTATGCATGTCCCCATGATGCCGCGATTCGCGTTGAGGGTTTGCTGCATTTCAATCCGTAATTGCTGTGTCCCTGTCGTGGTTAACGAGAAGGAAAAATCTGGTGCTGATTGATCGTTCCCATTTGTCATGGGCACTGTTTTCGGGAATCAGTTTGATTGCCGGTGCGGTGTCGTACGTGGCGTATGCATGGAACAGCCCGAAAGGGCCATCAGGTGGATCCACCATGGGTCTGCTCTTTGGCGTCATCGGTACATCAATGATGCTTTTTGCCGGCTTGCTGGCGGCACGAAAACCTTTGCGGATCAGGCGTATCGGCAGTGCGCAATTCTGGTTGAAGGGGCATCTGTGGCTCGGAACCTTGTGCATTCCGTTTATCTTGTTTCATTCAGGATTCGGCTGGGGTGGACTCCTCGAACAGATCATGTGGTATGCACTGGCGATCGTCGCTGTTTCCGGGTTCTTCGGACTTGCGATCCAACAATTCCTGCCGCGTCTGCTCTGGAATCGAACGCCTCTGGAGACTTTCGAAGCACAAACGCCCTACCAATGCGATCGGATGACATTTATTGCGGACCTTCGCATTGCCGGTTTGTGTGAGTCTCCACTCCAGGTGCCGTCGAATCACCTCGGAGAGCATTTTGTCACGCTCGTCGCTGGATATGATCTCATCGTCAACGGTCCGGGAGCGAGAAGCGAACAGAACGCAAGGAAACTGCTCTTGCTGCAGCAGGTCTCGCCACCCGAAGTGCGGGATTTTTTCTGGGCGATGGCGAAGTATGCCAAGAGTGAAGCAAAGGCCATTCGATTCGAGGGCGATTTTCCGGAACTGCTGGCAACAACATACGCTGGACTGAAAGAAACCACGGTCGAAACATCGAATCATGCAGGGGCACCGAAGAATGTGCCCCACGCCGCCGCAACGATGCCCGACGAACTCAAGCCAGTTATGACTCCTGCATCAGACAAATCAAAGGTACCCGCCGTCTCAGGTGCAGCACGCAAAATATCCCAGTCGGATCTGAGCGAGAAGAACGTGGAGGCAACCGCTGCTGAGCCTCCCAGGCTTTCACCGATCGAAATGATGAGGAAGAAGGCGGCCGAAAAGGCAAAGGCGACGGCTGAGACATCCGCCAGCGAAATGCCAGCTCCGGCAACCAATGTGGTGGAGCCGACTGCAGCAAGTCCGCCAGCGGAAGTAGCCGCGGCTGAACCACCAAGGCTTTCACCGCTCGAGATGATGAAGAGGAAGGCCGCCGAAAAGGCGAAGGCGACTGGTGGAGAGGCAGGCAGTCCATCTTCGAATCCTGCCACCAGTCCCGCAAAGACTGAGGCGGTAAAACCGGTATCGCCAGCTTCCGGGCTCCCGAAGGCTTTGTCGCCCAAATTATCCACGGTGAAGGAAACTACTGCAGCTCAGCCTGCGATGGCGAATCGCTCAGCGGCGACGCTGGAAAAACTTCTGCAGCCAACCGTGCTGGAAAAGCAATTGCTTCGCGGTGTTTACCTGGACCATGTGCGACCCTTTCTTGCGAAAAATCGTTCACGGCGGTCTGTACTGAAATCACCTTTGGCATCGGCAGGGGAAGCACGCCGATTGTTTCATCAGCAGGAATCCGCTCTACCCGCGACGCTGCATCCTGTCCTGGAAGAACTGGAAGAGTTCTGCGAAGTCCGTCGGCAAATTGAACTCCAGCGACAGATTCTGCGATGGATGCATTGGTGGCTGATGATTCACGTCCCGGCTGCGGTTGCGCTGCTCATTTTCCTCGTGGCTCATGTTGTCATGGCACTTCGAATTATCCCATTCACCAGTTGAGCCCCGACAATCACTGTCCCTTTGCCGCATTTTTACTCTATACCACTTTCAAATTGAGAATCGCAGTTTTCGTAGGGTGTGACCAGTGAGCATCGCGAGCGCAGGCACACCATGAGTGCAGTTACAAACTGGTGTGCCGGCACGGCGTCTCAGCCGTTTGTCACACCCTGCCAAATTGAACAGTCCCGTGTTACTGGCCTTTCTCTGCCTGACTTTACATAGATACCCTGCATTCAGATGGAACGTTCACAGCTTAGCCGCGATTTTTCAGCTCGCGTTCAAACCAACTTTCATAAACGAGGTGATCCATTTCGGTTCCGGATGTGGATGGTTTCTTTGTGGGTGGGATTGATCGCCTGCTCATGGCTTCTGTGGAACAGCGTCATGGGCAGCCCTGAAATCTACACCGCCGGCACCCTTTCAACGCCCCATCATATGTTTGAGAGTCGATGCGAGGTGTGCCATCTTCCGTTCTCCGGCCCGCTGGACCGCATCCTCTCACTTGGTCGTGATACGAAGGCCACTTCCGCTCCGGATCAAAAATGTCTCGCCTGCCACGACGGGGCTGGGCACTTTTACGCCGGTGATCCG
>JAYSPO010001562.1:0-1063 GCA_043722015.1 Candidatus Kuenenia sp.
TACACCGTCACCAGCGATGTCGCTAAGCAGACTCCCCTGGCTAAAGAGTTTGGCTGGTTTCTGAAAGACGAACGCCTTGTCGTTTCAAACAGCGGCGCGCTGTTGAAGCTCACGCTCGACAACTGGGCTGGCGGCTCCGAAAAAACGCTGAAGAATAACAGCGTCTATGCTTACATCATGGAGAAGTGCGAATCCACCCCCGGTGCCGGCGTGATGACGACATTCGTTGATCCCGTGGGGATGTTTACGGCATTGGTTCAGACTGGTTCACTCGGTCCAAACGGTGCCGCTGCAGGAATGGCGATCGGGTTCCTGCCGACGCTGGGCATCAATCAGCTCAAGGGAATCGGTTCGTCCGGCGAAATGGGTGGCGATGAATTTGAAGGCGTGTCCCGCTCGTTTCTGTATTGCGAGCAGCCTCCCCAGGCAGCTATGCAAGTGTTTCAACTCGACACAGTTGACGCCGTCCCGCCGTCATGGGTGAAAGAAAATGCCAGTGTCTGGATGGCGACAAAGTGGAAAGCTGGAGAAGCCTATACAGCCATCGAAACTCTGTTTGATATGTTCCAGGGTGCAGGTGCATTCGAAAACACCATCGATTCAATTTCAAAACAGGGACCTCAGGTTCACATCAAGAACGACGTGATTGATCAACTCGATGGAAAAATGCAGGTGGTGATGTCGCCTGGGGATCGCACTTCAACAGCGGCTTCAGATGACATGCTGTTTGCCGTCGGTGTCAAGGACAATCAGAAATTCGCCGATCTGCTCAATAAGCTGACTTCAGAACCGAGTTTTCCTGGCGAGACACGAGAAGTGAATGGTGTCACGGTTTACGAAATTGATCCGGGGACTGGCCAGAAAATCTCGTTCACAGTGGCCAACAGCCAGCTGCTGGTCGCGATCGGTGGAAATCAGTTGGAACAGGCTCTGAGGAACGACAACGACGTGCGTCCACTGGCTGATTCAGACGACTTCAAAGCAGTCTCGGGACACTTTCCGGAAGGCGCGCTGGCTGTGACGTTTTCGCGTCCTGCCGCACAGTACAAGCGTCTGTATGACA
>JAYSPO010001563.1:0-3699 GCA_043722015.1 Candidatus Kuenenia sp.
CCAATAACCAGACAACCATTACCACAGACCGATACGGCATTTTGCCCTTTTACTATGTGACTGCTGGAGACATTCTTTTTTGCTGCAACTCAATCGATATGCTTGTAAGGGTTGCAGGCACTCCTCTGGAAATCGACTGGCTTGCTCTCGGACAATATCTGAACTTTCACTACTGCCTTGGTGATGCCACATTCTTTAAACAGGTGCGACGTTTTCCGATGGGAAGCCAATTGTCAAACGATGGTACTGATAACAACTGGAAGGTGATCCGCTATTTTTCCTACACCGATTTGCCCGAGCCAACTACATCCGTTTCGGTGGAAAAATCATTGTCTGTTGCAACAGCGATCAATCATGCTGTTGAACGGCGATTGCAACACAACGAACCGGTAATCACATTCCTGTCTGGTGGATATGATTCTCGGGCTATTTCCTGCAGTCTGGCAAAACAGAACACAAGGTTTACCACCTTTACTACGTTCAGTGATATTGGTTCCTTTGATGACCCGGACGGAGCGCGTTTCGTTTCGGAACGACTTTGCGTGCCAAATACCTATGTGCCGCTGCCCTTCGACTATCTGGAAAGATTCTGGGTTCAAAAAAGCCTTCTGGCGGATTTCGCCACGACAATGCACACTTGGCTGGTGCCAGCCGCTGACTTTCAGTTTCATGAACGCTGCATAAACTATGATGGACTTGCTGGCGATATCGCGCTGCGAAGTGATCGAATCACTTTGCCTCAGCTTGAAACATTGAGATCAGGTTCAAGCGCCAACACGGCCGCATTGCTTTGTCAAAATCACACACTGGGGAGGGGTTTCAGGGATTGCTTGCCAGACACAAATCGGAAAGCACTACAAAACTCTATTCATGCCGTTGTGGAGTCGCAGTTGAGGGACGACTCTGGTCACGGGAACTCGTTGTCATTCTTTGTACTTCGGAACCGCACTCGACGAGCCATAGCAGCCTCGCCATTCGGTGTCCTGGGCTCTTCACTCGTTTCTGTGACGCCGTTCCTGGATTTGTCAGTCCTTTCTGCAGGATTCGAGATTCTGCCAGAACAAAAACTGGACAAGGCTTTTTACCGAGCCGTGATTGATCAGCTGATGCCCTCAATGTCTGCATTGCCGTCAAGTCATCAGCGCGAATACACGGCACCGTTCGTGCGCCGCCAAGTGGAAAGATCCTGGATAACTTCGTCAAGTGCCATCAGGATGTTCCTGAGAGTCATCGATCAGGCCGCAGATCTGTTGCCGGGGTTCTTTCTGGATTCATGGAAATCAGAGATGGCGATCGCCGCTGAGAGCGGAAAACGCGGAAGAGCCATGATATTTGACGAGGTTCAGGCGGCTGCGGAAGTTTCTTTGTGGGCCATGATATACCAGGACTACGTGAAGATCGGAACATTTCCGCTGTAATGAATGAGATGAGAGCTCGATTTGCACGATTCTGGTTGTCCTGACAACCTGGACGAATTCCTGGCAGGACTCCTGTCTTCGCGCGAAGTCACGGCCATTGATCAACATTTGGACACTTGTCTTGACCCCTGCGAACAGATCCAGCTTCGGGCGGCTGCTCCTGGACTCTGGGGCCAAGCCATGATGGCCCGTCGAAGTTTGGCTGCCGATGGTTGTCGAATCGAAACACCAACAGACGATGTGGCTGGTGAAAGCCAGGATTTCAATGTTTCAAATACAAACAAAGGCATGCGTTTCCATAATTCGTTCAATCTACGGATATCTGCTTTCATTTTGTTCAGCTTGATTCTCTGCTCGCTCTGAAGATGAACAGTGTTTTCAATGCTGTGCCTTTGTACAATTTTCAGAATCTGGGCTTAATGTTAATTCTTTAGAGCGTGGTCGATGCATATCACTGCACCACTTCTTCGCAAAGCACCCGTCATGTGGCGTAATGTGTTTCTAACCACCTGTTTGGTGACATGTTGTTGTTTCGGGGACGAGGCTTCGACGCCGACGTCTGAACAGCCAGACGAAGTGGACAAGAATGACGGCGACGCTCGATCTGCCGTTCGCGACGAAGTGATCGTTGACATGGTCCACGTTCGATTTGCGGATCGAGCTCGAGTGGCGTTTCAACGTCCCGGCACGATTCTGTCAATCCTCGTCAAAGAAGGAGACGACGTTAAGTCTGGTCAGGTAGTCGCAAGTCTCGATACGGCTGTGGCTGAAGCGGAGTATCAGCTTGCTAAGGTGGGTGCGGAGATTGATTCGGAGGTCCGTCTTGCGGAAAAGCAGCTTGAGGCCACTCAGCATGAATCGGATCTGGTGCAGAAAGGAAATGCCGATGCAAAATCGATCATCCCGCCTTTCCCGGAAGCGGACGTCGTGCGGCTGAAACTGGCGGCTGCCGCTGCTGCCGTTGAAGTCGATGTTCGCAAAGACCAGCGACGACTGGCCGGGCTTCGCGGCGTTCAGGCTCTTGCGGAATTGGAAGCTCACAAGATCAAAGCCCCGTTTGACGGCCTGGTGACGCGTGTTCAGAAGTCCGCCGGTGAGTCTGTTCAACAGGCGGATGTGATTCTTGAAATCGTCAATACGCAGGTTATCGTTATTGATGGCTATGTAGATCTGGAAACTTCCGGTCGCATTTGTCGTGGCTGCCGGGCGGAGTTTACGCCAGGACATGGCGTTTCGAATGCCGCGAACGATCAAGCGTCATTTGCAGGAGAACTCAGGCTCGTCGATGTGACGCTGGAAGAGGTTCGAGAAGTTGTCCGCATCTCGGCAACGTTTCCAAATGCAGATGGTCTGCTTCGTGAAGGAATCACGGGGACACTCAGGATCTATCCCGAGGCGACAGCGGAAAAAGTGGCATTGCCAGTAGGCAGCGTGAGTTTGAATCACTGATGTGAGTCAGGGCCGGTCATTACGGTGCGATCTTTGACGATTCACCAACTTTGAGTTTCAAACCCATGCAAATCAAGTCTCGCCCTGTCCCGCTGGTCGCTCGAAAAGACCTGCACGTGACGCAGGTGATGTTTCGCGAGCAGGCATCTGTCGTGATCAAAGATCCGGTTGGGGTGCAGTATCACCAGCTGCGAGACGACCAGTGGTATCTGCTGACACTATTGGACGGAACACGAAGCCTGGAGCAATTGAACGTTGATATTCAGCGCAAGTTTCCGACTCTGTCCATCAACGAACAGGATGTCCAGCAGCTGCTGCTGGATTTGCACGCCAAGAGTCTGGTTCTGGGAACCCGAATGGGCCAGGGATCCGCGATGATTGCCAAGGGGGCTGAGCGACGGACTCAGGCACTGCTGAAGGTCATTCAGAATCCATTGTTCATTCAGTTACCGGGACTGAATCCTCGTTGGTTTCTGAATATCGCGGAAACGCTGTTTGGCTGGATCTTTCATCGAGTCACCGTTTGCCTGGCGATTTCGTTTTCAGTAATGGCACTTGTGGTTGTGGGGTATCACTACGATGAAATTCAGCGACAGTTGCCCGCATTTCACCAGTTCTTTGGCTGGCCGAACTTGATCTATTTGTGGATTACGCTCAGTCTGACCAAACTTATTCACGAGTTTGGCCATGCGTTGGCGTGTCGCCGTATGGGGTGCGAATGCAATGCTATCGGACTGGCCTTCATGGTGATGTCGCCGACCATGTACTGCGATGCGTCCGATAGTTGGATGTTGAGCAACAAGTGGCAGAGAATTGCGATCGCTGCGGCTGG
>JAYSPO010001564.1:0-4094 GCA_043722015.1 Candidatus Kuenenia sp.
GAGCTGCTGATGGACAGGTTACGCCGCACGACCAAACTGTCCTGGAACGATACCTATCCCTTTGTTCGAGCGGCGGCGAAGGGCCAGGTGGACGACCAACACAACCTTTGGAAGGCTGCTGTAGAAGCGATGAAAGATCATAGTTCCGAGGACCACGAACCACTCCTGCAGAAAATTGTTGAATCCAGTCGCTGGGCAGTTTGCAGGGCTCATCACGTCGCCAATGCACTGACAGGCTACAAGGCAGCCTATTGTCGGACTCATCATCGAATAGAATTCGAGAGAGTTCGGAATCAAATTACCGAGTCGGCGGAACAAGGGGATAATGGTGGTTGACGCAAATTCAAAGCGAAGCAAGACGAAATCAAACACAAAACCAGCAAAAACCGCACCGAAGAACAACGGTCCGAAGCCTGGCACGAAAAGTCGGCCCGATCGGGACCGGAGAGTTCGTCAGGCAGATCGATTGGCTCGAGTCCTCCGAGTACTGGAACTGATTCAGAGCCGAGGTCGATGGACGACAAAGGCGATTGCTGATGAAATTGAATGTTCAGAACGAACTATTTACCGGGATCTTGATGTCCTGCGGTTTGCTGGCATTCCGTATTACCGGGAGGGTGACCAGCAATTTGTTCGTGTCCGACCGGACTTCCGATTTCCTGCAATATCTCTAACGGATGACGAAGTTCTTGGGCTATCTGTGGCATCAGTCATGACGAAAGCTCCAGGACTGGACGTGACGGCGGGAGCAGTCCCAACCACTCGAAAGCTGGCGGCGATTTCGAAGCAGGACACGCAGGATCTCATTGATGATGCAATGCGGCTGGTCGCTGTGCTGGATCTGAAACTGGTGGACCACAGTCGTCATCAGGAAGTCATTCGAACGGTGCAGCAGGCACTGCTTCAGGGCAGGCAGATCAGTGGACTCTACGAAAGCCCCTATGAAGGAAGCCCGGTTCGACTGAAGCTTCTTCCTTATCGGCTGTGTCTCATTAAAAATGCGTGGTACGTGATTGGGAAATTGGCGAACGAAGCGAAGCCTCGCACGTATCGCGTTGCTCGATTCAAGACTTTGCGACAGCTGGAAGAAGCGGCCGACATTCCTGAAGACTTCGATCTCCATGAGTACTTTGGAAATGCGTGGGCGGTCTACCGTGGAGATCAGTCGTACGATGTGGAACTGAGTTTCACTCCACATGCGGCAAAGATTGTCACAGAAACAATCTGGCACCACACGCAGAAAGTTGTCCAACAGAAAGATGGAAGTGTCACGCTGACATTTCAGGTGGATGGACTGGAAGAAATCACGAACTGGATACTTTCATGGACCGGCCGAGTCAAAGTGGTTCAACCAACGGCCCTGCGTGATCTTGTCGTCGAGAAGCTGAAACTGGCCCTCAAAATGAACCAAGGGTGAAAGACCATGTTTAACGGAATCGCAAATTTGGGCTGGGTCTTTGTGCTGTTTTCCTTCGGAGTCTTTTGCGGAGTCTGCTGGGTTAATCGACCGCGACACACTGTCACAAGAGGTCCGTATCAGGGAACGCAGAACCTGCCGCCTGAGCCGACAAAGCGAGTAGATGGACTCTGGCAGGACGAGGAAGAATTCGAAGAGGTGATGGACGTCTTTATGGTACAGGACGAAGACGACGAGTCTGAGCAGGCGATCAAGCCGCCGGCCTGTCATCCTATGACCATGGCAATGTCTCAGTCCCAACCATTGGTCGCCCCACACACTCTTCGCTTGTATCGAGAAACGTGACCTGCGGTTTTAGGTCAGTGAAAACGTGGCACCCATTGAAAACCCTCTGTCCCACAGCTGTCGGTTCCTTCGGGTATCAGGTACAGCAAAGTCGGTGAGCATCAGGATGCTTTCACATCCCTCTTCGACTTGCAGTCCCGGAACTGGAGAGTGTCACGTGAAGAGCTGGCAATGTTGGTCGATCCTGGCGGTATTGTTGTGTGGATGCATGGCCAGCCAGGAAGGATCCGAAACTGCGGCCCGTAACTATTTTGATTCAGAAATCAAGAAGTGGATGGCCGGTGAATCGAACACTGTTTCAACCATGCAATCTCGAATTCAATCACTCGAAGAGCCGATCAGCTACGACATACGCAGTGTGGTTGACGGAGATCCTGATTTCCTGGCATGTCAGGATGCTGCAAAGCTGCCGAAGGACTGGGAGACGTGGCCAGCCTACAAGCTCAATGTGGCTATCGAATGGACGTCACAGGCCGGTTCGCCTTTGACTAAAATCACCAGCTACACGCTGACATGGAATACTTCCGAGAAACGCTGGTACGTCATGGAACAGCGTTGATCGATCTCAGGTTCGGTACGAATCCGCGAGAGCAAGATTCATGGTTTTCACAGGACGTGATCGGAATCCATAAGAATTCCTAATCCGGATCAATCGGGGTCTGACCCACAGCTGTCTGGGTGATCGGATACTCTTGTTGACGTACGACTCCCGGAGAGAAGCAAGCCCCGCTATGGGGAGGCGAGTCGGTGCAATCCCGTTGGCTGCCTGCCGAAGATCCATGAGGTTTTCCAAGCTGGTCAGACCAACAACTCAGGGGTGACGGCCGACGATAAGCCAGAAAAAACAATGCTCTCCGGGAGTCTGCTTTTTGAACCATCATCACAAATCACTTCAACGGAAGAACACAATCATGAGTTTCCAGCCCAGGGTTTACACGATCGGCCATGTTCTGGGAATGACCGGGATGATGGCTGTCGCAACCGCGTTCACGTATCACACAAGAAGCGAGCACCCTGAACTTGTTTGGTTCATGGAGCACTGGGGGCTGTACATCGGCATTGGCGGCACGGTAGTCACATTTCTGTTTGGTCTTACGATCCTCGGCACACCGTGGTACGACGACGAAACCAATAAGCAGCTCGAAGCAGATCAGATCGAGGCCGAAGAATACTGGAACAGCCTGAGCCCTGAAGTACAGGCGATCTACACAGCCGCCAGAGAAATTCAATATCTTCAACTGTCGCAGTATATGCAAATCGACACACTCATCCGGAATCAGGAACAACTGAAGGAATACATGAAGAGCCAGGATCGCTTCCGTAGTTGAAGCTAGACGAGACGGCACGCAGCTGCACGTGCTGCTCACTCTGATTTTCACTAAACCATGGAAACCCCGATGCCACGTTGAATTCTGGTACTTCATGGCGAAAGCGATCGGAAATTCTTTCGATGAACCACAACCGATCGACTCAACGTGGATCGACATCTCCCGTCTGGACCGCAAGTCAGCCTGTCTCTCTGTCAATCAACGAATCGCTCGCAATCTCACGACAATAACGTAAAACAGTCCTCATACAGCAAAACCATCCGAAAGACTTGGGCAAGACATGCAGATCACAATTCATCGGGGAACACATGAGATTGGTGGGAACTGTATCGAGATCGCCACAGACAACAGTCGGATTATCCTTGATGTCGGGATGCCTCTGTTCAAGTCAGTCGGGGAACCCTACGACACTGGCCTGCTCAAAAAGATGCGAAAGCACGAACTACTTGAAACAGGGATTCTTCCCAAAGTTCCGGGACTGTTCGACGACACGGTGCCTCAACCTGATGCCATTCTGCTTTCACATGCACACGAAGACCACACCGGGCTGATTCAGCATTCTCAACCCGGCATTCCTATCTATGCGGGAGTCGGAACGAGCAAAATGATGCTGGCAGGTTCAAAGTTTGCCAGACAACCGAGGCTTCCGAGAAATCGGCATCGGGAATTGACTTCCGGACAGACAATTCAAATCGGTGAATTTAACGTGACGGTATTCTCGGTCGATCATTCCATCTACGGCTCTCAGGCATTCCTGATCGAAGCGGATGGCAAGACAGTACTCTACTCCGGTGACCTCCGACTTCACGGTCGCAAACCTGGGATGCACAAATCATTGATTGAAGTGGTGAGAAATCGAACGATCGATGTCCTGCTGATGGAAGGAACTCATATTGATCATTCCAATCACCGGGGCTCCAATGAATACGAACTTGAAGACGAGATCACGGAACACATCAAATCGGCACCGGGACTGGTACTGGCTTCGTTTTCACCTCAGCATG
>JAYSPO010001565.1:0-2621 GCA_043722015.1 Candidatus Kuenenia sp.
CTTCGTATTTCGTATTTCGTATTTCGTATTTCGTATTTCGTATTTGAAATCTCAAATCTCAAATAGAACTATCGCGGCCCGCTGGGCACGCGGTTAAACGAGCCAACGCCAAATGCGTGCGGTGTAGCGGAGCAGATTGTAATCAAGTTCTGCCATATCAACAGCGTTCGTGGATACTTTGCCTGTCCGCTTTACGGATGGAGAGGCGGCCCATACGATGGCACGACGGCTCTGTCGCCGTGACAATGATTTTCTGAACATGTTTTCCAGGGAGTTCCAATGATACGTCGAAATTTCACAACCTGCCTGATGTCGCTGATGGTGGCACTGTCGCTCTGCGGCGCGGGCCGTTTGGCCACTGCATCTGATGATTACGCTTACGACCTGGTGCATTCGTCTGTCAGCTTTAAGGCTCGACATCTGGACATCAGTTGGATTCACGGTCGCTTCAATGAGGTCGAAGGGAAATTCTCGCTGGATCGCGAGGATCCGACAAAATCGACGTTTCAGCTGACGATCAAGGCCGACAGCGTCGATACGGCGAATGCGGCGCGGGACGAGCATCTCCGCCAACCGGACTACTTCGACACCAAGCAGTTCCCCACGATCGAATTCAAGAGTACCAGCGTCAAGGTGATCGACGGTGGTTACGAAGTGACGGGTGATTTTACGATGCACGGAAAGACCAAGGCCGTGACGTTTCCACTGATGGGCGGCAAGGAGCACACTTTTAAAGACGTGAAGCGCGTAGCTTTCTCCACTGAACTAAAACTGAAGCGCAGTGACTTTGGTTTCGACAAGAATGCGATCGGACCCATCGGAGATGAAGCGATCATCATCATTGACTGCGAAGGGATGCGAAAATAGCGGATGCCGGATCCGATTTCGTATTTGAAGGCGTCGATTGCAGCCGTGGTCGCCAGTGCGATGATCGTGCTGGCGTTCCGGCTTGTCATGCGGAAGTCCGTTCACTCCATCGCCGCTGTCATCTGTGTGCTGGCGGTCGGTGGGGGTGTTGTGGCGGGGTATGCTGTCCTGCAGTTTTCGTGGACATGGCCGCCTGCCAATGCGCTGAACCGATTCCTGATGATCGTACTGCCGGCTACTGTGGTTGTGGAATTGCTGGCGGCAGTAATCGGACGACGCGAAGCGGTGGGCACCAGAATTCTTACGAATTCTGCTACGAAGAAATACGGCTCTCGATATGCACTGGTTTTCAGGTTGCCGCTGTGTGCGTCTGTTGGCCGAATCCTGCTGCACGATTCTGTCTACCTTGGAGGCGTCGGCAACGGCAATCCGGATGCATGGACTTTCGTGCAGACGCTTGCTGTGTTTGGCGTCAGCTTCGCGGGGCTGATCGCTGTCTGGAGCCTGCTGTGCCGGTTGTCTGAGCGTTCCGCTCCGGGCAGCATCACTGTGAGCCTTGCGATGGCCATTCAGTGTACTGGTCTGGCAACGATGATGGCTGGATACATTCAGGGCGGGGCTGCTGCGATTCCGCTAATGGCTGCACTTGCGGGAACCACATTGGCGTCCCCGATGCTTGCTAAGAGTTTCGGCGGTTCAGACAATCGGTGTGTTCCGGGAACGATCGGCATCGGCGTGATCGGACTTTTCAGTTTATTGTGCATTGGTCATTACTTCGGCCAGCTCACAGGTCTGCGCGCGATCGTGCTGTTTCTGACTCCGTTGCTTTGCTGGATGAGTGAAGTCCCCGGACTTCGTTCGCGGCCCCCATGGCAAAAATCCAGCATGCGTCTGATTGCTGTGACCATAGTGCTGGCAGCGGTGCTGTTTGTCGCAAAGCGAGATTTTGACCGAAAGATGGCACCGCTATTGGTGAGTGTGAGTTCGCCTGAGACCGGACTTCGCTGGAGTTCAGGATCAGAACCGAATTTTTTGACGTAGGGTGGGACAAGCGGCTGATAAGCCGCGTCGGCCCACCATCCAGGACTGGGATGCAAATAACAGTCTGGTTTTGTTCAGGCAAGAAAATTACGTGGTAAGAAAATGAGTCGCACTGGAGTCGCTTAATTTTCTTACCCCATAATCTTCCTGCCATAAATTGCGATTCCGCTTGTTCACCCTCTCACGTCTACGGCACAGGCAAAATGTTCAACGGCCCGCTGGAAGGCGAAGCTGCCGAATGCGCACTTGCGACAGCTTCCACAGGACGCTTTCGAAGGAAAGGCATTCCAGACAAAAAAATTTGCGGCAGAAAAATAACTTCCTGTCTTTTTGCCGCACATCTTTTTTTGCCGACGATACGGCCCGGTCTGATTCATTCGAAGCGGAATTTAACAAATTGATTTACCACAGAGGACCAGAGGTACATAGAGAGCAGCAAAATCGAAGGAAGAGAAATCCTGACTCAATCGAATGATGTTGTGCATGTGACCCAGCGTCACTCTGCTGCGATTCCTCTGTGCCCCTCCGTACTACTAACGATCAGAATCTTCGCGTGGCGCGAAGAAATGCGGTTGCAGTCCAAAAGGAGGCTGAGGGACCGCCAGAAGCAAAATACAAATCGCATTCTTAACCACGGAGGGCACGGAGATCACGGAGGGAATCGCGGCAAGCATACGGTCAGTATGAAATCGAGAATGCAATTTTATTGCCCC
>JAYSPO010001566.1:0-8249 GCA_043722015.1 Candidatus Kuenenia sp.
GAGGGCACGCAGCCTCGAATCTTACCGCAAACGCAGACCAGTACTGCTCAAGCACGTCTCGCGTCGCCTCAGCGCTTTCCGGCGACGGCACGTATTCAGGCCCCCCTTTGGGACGCGGCCAAACAGTTGTTACCTCCTTCGCCAACACTTGAGTTCGGGTTTCGATCGCTTCTTTCGTCCAAGTTGAAATGTTCGAAAAATACTTGTTCAGTTCTAAGTGAGAATTGGCAAGCTCGCTACGTTTCCAGTCATACGACCGATTTGACAACTTTAAATTGTATCCCGTGAGCGTCATGTTCCCGATAGTATGCAGCAGAGAATCATGCACGGCTTTCCACGAGTCTCCCAGCATCTCCTTCCAGTGTTTGCCGTCCGCATTGTTGGCGATCGCCTGCGGCATGACGTGTTCGATCTGAATCTTTGGATCATCCAGTTTCACCCGCTCCTTGTGCCCCATGGCAATCTCAATCGACTCTAAGACAAGCCGCAACTTCTTTGGCTCCCGTCGATAAATCGGAAAGGATTCCAGGTTCCTGCACACCGCAGTGTCATCCGGCCAGCCACGCTTAAACCAGTATTGCTGCAGATCTGATCGCGGACTTGCCTCAATGCAATTGATCGCCTCAACCAACCAACGAGAATATGCTCTGGTACTTTCACCGCAGATGGACCGTCGCAAAACGAACGACGCCAAGTCGGTCAAGCACCCGACGAATTCATCTTCAGGCAGAATTCCACTTCCGTGTCTGTCAAACAGATTCAGAATGAGTGGGTACGCTGTTGTCACATCGAGTCGAGTGATCGCATGCAGTGCGTTCCGAATACTGATTTCTTCACAAAGCTCTGGATCTCGGAGGACGCGATCAAACTCAGCAAACCGTGCAAGCTCCTTAACCCGCAGTTCGGGAGTTATCGGATTCTTGCGGCTGACGTTCTTGAAGTCCACGAACGTTGACTTCGCCTTTGAATACTCACCATTGCGCATCAGGTAGTGGCGGTAAAACGTCGTTGCCAGCTTGCCGGACTCTGCCCCCGGAAAGATCGTTTCAAACTCCTTCCAGCACTGATGGTTGAATGCTTCCTGCTTCGCCAACGGCACCTGCATGAAAACAAAATTTCGAATCAAATCTGATTCTTCCAATGGCTGCCCCTTAGAATTCAGGCTTTCGAAAATCTCAAACGGATTTTCGCGGTCGATCGTGATCACCACCAACGACAATTGGTCAGCCACAATGGCGAACATTTTCCCAAGTGATGCAGGATTATTGGCATCGCTGACAAAATCATTCAGCATTCGGCTGAAATAGCGATGGGCGGTCACCAAATGAGACTGCTCTTGATCCTTCCTGATCGCTTGATCAACGATTCCAATGAGCACTTCACGGTCTCCGATACGAGGCAGAATCTTGTAGTGCTGCAAGCCCTCCTCGTGGCGGTGGACCAGATACCCTTCATGGATCTTGGCGGCCAGCTTGCTGTCGCCAGTCTGCGTTGCCACATCGCGCAACGCTGCGAGGAGAAGTGTGAGCGTTGTAAGTCGCTGTTGGCCATCAATCAGAAGGTAGACCGAAGGCGCACCTGGGATTGCCTTTTCGATTGTGCAGACGAGCGGTCCCAAAAAATGTTGACCGCGATGATCATCTTCATTGAGATCGACGATGTCAGTCCAGAGCCGTTTCCACTGGGGATGTCGCCAGGAATAGGATCGTTGAAAGAATGGAATCAGGAACTGACTTCCGGACTCAAGGATCTGGCGAATGGACTTGGCGTGGGCTTCCATCGAATTTACTGCTTTCCGGGTTGGTAAAACTGTAGGTGCCTGAAAGATCTCTGGATTCAGTCGTGTTCGGAGTAGTTCGCCGAATCTCGGAAGGAAATGTCTCAATTTTGTGACCGCATCATGGTGCCGTATCTCTCTGCACATTAACAACTTACGTTAATATACCCTGCGTGGCGTTACGCCTGTGTCTCATTTGTGTCTCATTTGTTTGCTGTTAGTCTGCTATTTGTTTTGTCAACCGCTTGCTCTGGAAGAGAGGGACCTTCTTTTACTTCACCCTCGCAGTGTAATGCGTCCCACGGCCCAGTCCGTGCCGTTCGACCAAACCTTTCTCGACAAGGTCATCCAGATTACGAGAAGCGGCTTTTCGGTTCGCTCCGGTGAGTTCTTGAACATCCGCATTTGTGATTCGCTTCTGTTTCCCCAACAGGATCATGATTTCAATCTGTCGAGCATTCAGCCCCATGGCTTCGAGCCGTTGACGGTCAAACCGTCCAAGCGAAACGACAAACTCTGCCCCAACCTGGCTAAACACAGGAGCAGCCAGTTCAGCCTGCTCGCACAGTCGCACCATGTCGAGCGTTCCGGTTCCCAACTTTTCGATATACCGCACATAGTACATTGAATCCGCCAGCCGTGAATTGCGAGGATACGACGCATGTTCCATCCTTAGCGATTCAATCGACAATTCATGCGGCAATCGACCAGGATTGCGGATCTCCACGCGATCGCGAAACACTGCGACCTGCACCGATCCAGTGGATGAATAGTCGCGATGCACAATTGCATTCACGATCGCCTCGGCAACCACTTCACGAGGAATCTCATACGACGCCGGAGCCTCCGCACCATCTGCCCGTGTACCAACTGATCGAACCAGTTTGGACATCACAAAATCGACGGCATTATCAACCTGTTGAAACAGGTCACCTTTGAAAACCTTGTAATGCGGGATCGGTTTCTGAACCGTGGTCCCATGATGATGAGCACATTTGACTTCAGCCGCCGGAATGAACTTCTGCGGCTCGGCACCAAACAACAGAATCGCCGCATTGGACGGAACGCCGTCAATCAGTTGATTCAGATGTATCAGAGCCTGGCTGCTGCCTGCATCTACGGACACCGCGAACCCACGTTCCGCACGAGCCCTCGACAGAAACCACTTGATACGTTCGCTGGCTACGTCATTCAATGTCGCACCGCGACAGGCTGTCTGATCGAATGGCGACGTCACGATCAACTGTTTGTGTCGCAGATACTCGACCAGACTGTGATAAATCGCATCCCGCAGTTCTTCGACCAGGGGGACGCGCCGTCGGATCAACTGATCACTCGCTTCGGCAATCAACGCTGCCATTTTCGGATGCCGTTTGCCGTCCTGATCGATCACGAAAACCAGTCGTTCGATGCCGTTGGACGTCGCCGCGTCAAATTCACGATGCGTCGGCGAAAAGCCGTCGGCATCTTCCCAGCCATATTGATTTGCAAATAGTCCCAGGTAGAGATCCGACTTTGTGACTTGATCCAAATAGACGTTGTCCGCTCGACGATCGGCAGCAGGAAGATCTTCGAACAGAAACACCGTGAAGAACTGAGAAAGCAACGGATCACCATTCACGTAATCGCGAACAGCGAAGCGGAATTCCTGCAGTTCTTTTTGAACACTGCTGACAAAGATCTGCCGCTTCACAATGCCACCTCCACGGAGCGTTCCACGCTCGCCACGCTCAACTCCCCGCTCAACAACTTCGGCAGCAGCGTGTCGCGGAGGGTGGCGAGGGTGCGAGATTGCTCGGTGTTGCGGTTGATTCGGTCGAACATGGGCTTCGCAATGTCCGTGAAGGCTCGAATCAACGGCAGCGACGGAATCACAATCCAGCGTGCTTCCTGCGGCACCCAGAACAGTTTTTCGGCTTTGTACTCGTCCGGATCTTCCGGGTTCGCTCCGTCGTATTGGCCTTTGCCGGCGACCAGCGTCGCGTGGTGTTCGTCGAATGTGTCGCTGATGTATTTCAGGAAGATCAGTCCCAGCACCACATGCTTATATTCGCTCGCATCCATGTTGCTGCGGAGCTTGTCCGCCGCCAGCCACAGCTTCGCCTCAAATCCGATGTTCGCACCGGTGGTTTCCTTCTTCGCTGCTTTTTTGGCCATGTGTCGGGTGGATCAGGGGCTGGTGAGATTCGTGGGCTGGATTCGGTTCAGAGGGTTTTGTAGTTTGGCAGCATCCGGCCTCCCCAAGGGAAAGAGTGTACCCCGAAAACCGCCTGATGCTATTCAACCGGAAAGAATGCTGTGAATAGCGGTGTGACGGCGTTGACATTTGTTGCTCGTGTCTCAGACGCGAATCTTCCCGCCACGGAGTGACGGGCAAGTATGGGTTGCGGGTGAAGCCCGCGTTAAGATAGGCAGAGGCCGGAAATCCGTAACTTCAAATCTGAAGCCTCGGCTCGCAGTTCGACAGCGGTGGGCCTGCGCTGCCGCTGGTCCCACCCTACGAATTACGTCGTTTCACAAACCGGCCATCCGTGACAACGGAACCGTCGATCCCTGGCAAGCTGGAACGCGGATCGCTATGCTGATGGTGTTCCGGTGACATTGCTCTGCGGCATGGAGCGAGTCCCGACGATTCCGCGATCCCCACGAACAGGAGTGCAGGCATGTTGAAAAAGAGTCCACGAGTACCTCGGCGTCGATTTCTACAGACGGCTGCGACAGCGGCGGGTGCTGCGGCGATGGCGCCAATGATTATCCCCAGTTCGGCTCTTGGCCGTGATGGATCGGTTGCTCCCAGCGAGCGAGTTGTCATTGGAGGCATTGGCATCGGAAACCGCGGGACGTACGATCTCGGATGTTTCCTCGAGCAGAAAGATGTGCAGTTCGCCGCCGTTTGCGACGTCAAGGAGACGCGCCGTCTGGCCGTTAAGAAAATCGCCGACGAAAAGTACGGGAATGAAGACTGCAAGATGTATCGCGATTTCCGCGAACTGCTCGACCGCAGTGATATCGATGCGGTCCTGATCGCCACGGGACCGAACTGGCACGCGACGATGGCCATGAATGCCGCGCGGGCCGGCAAGGACATGTACTGCGAAAAACCCGTCACCAAGAACATCGCGCAGAGTCTGATTCTCGCCGAAACGATGCGCCGCACCGGACGAGTTTTCCAGGCCGGCACGCAGCGACGGAATCTGCCGCACTTTGCGTTTGCCTGTGAATTGGCTCGCACGGGAAAACTTGGCACGCTCAAAAAGGTGTTTGCTCATCCGGCAGGAATGCAGGCCATGATGAGTGGCTGGTTGGTCCCCGAGACGGAACCGGATAGAGAAGTCGTCGATTGGGACATGTATCTCGGGCCAGCTGCCTGGCGTCCTTTTAATGCAAAACTCCTCGATGGTTTCAACTTCGAAAAAGGCGGCGGACTGGTCGGCGGAGGCGTTCTTGAATGGGGCTCGCACTGCGTCGATCTATGTCAATGGGCGGTCGGCGATTGCCCGCCGCCAGTTGAATACGATGCACCGAAAGATGGCCAACTGGTGGCACGCTACGAAAACGGTACGGAGTTGATATTCCGTGAGACCGGCTGGATTCCACTGGGTTCATGCCCCGTGCGATTCGAAGGCGAAACAGGTTGGGTCGAAGCAGGCGACAGCGGCAAACTTGTGCTGAGTTCTCCGGAATTGCTTGCCGGAAGAACTGTGGACGAAATCGGCGGCTATCCCGCGACGTACCACGTGCGCGACTTCCTGGACTGTGTGAAGACTCGCAGTCAGCCAAAGGGAAATGCCGACGCAGCGTGCAACGCTCACATCGCGTGTCACGCAGCCAACATCGCCCTGCACCTTGGACGTCAGGTCAAATACGACAACTCAACGCATCAGTTTGTCAATGACGAACAAGCCAATCGGCTGCGATCAGAAGCACTCCGAGAACCGTGGAGAGTTTGACCGAATTGATCAGACCAGCACGATAAGTACTATGCGACGCATATGACTTGTCTGAACCATGAAACTGACTCCTTTGTCACCTGATTTCCCCACCATAATTTGGACTCAATCACCATGAATATACCCCGAAACTTCGTACGCGCACTTTCAATTCTGGGATTAATGCTCGCTGTGACTTTGCCCTCGGTTCACGCTTTCGACGGACCAGAGGCATCACCCGAAAAAGAGCAGGAATTACTGACCGTCCTGCGGTCTGACGCACCGTCCGGCGACAAAGCCATTGCGTGCAAGAACCTTGCGATCTACGGCTCCAGCGCTGCGGTGGCGGATCTTGCGAAACTCCTGCCGGACGCTCAATTGTCTTCATGGGCCAGGACTGCACTGGAATCGATTCCTGGCGAAGCGGCTGACGAAGCATTGCGGGCGGCGACCGAATCGCTGGAAGGAAAACTTCTGGTGGGCACGATCAATTCCATTGGTGTTCGCCGTGATGCCAACGCCGTGGATGCATTGTCGCCTAAATTACAACATGTTGACGTAGAAGTCGCGTCCGCCGCGGCGGTAGCGTTGGGACGCATCGGAAATGCGGCTGCTGCCGATTCGCTCCGCAAATCGCTTGCAGCAGCTCCTGCCAACGTGCGCACATCAATCGCCGAAGGTTGCGTGCTCTGTGCGGAACGAATGATGGCGGAAGGCAAGTCCGCTGAAGCGGTCGCGATTTATGACGAAGTCCGCGTGGCTGAGGTTCCCATGCAAAGAATCGTCGAAGCGACGCGTGGCGCGATTCTGGCTCGTGGCCAGGATGGAATTCCGTTGTTGCTGGAACAATTCCAGTCACCCCAAAAGCCATTATTTCAGTTGGCGTTGACTACCGCTCGGGAGTTTCCAGGCGGCGATATTGACAAAGCTCTGGTCGCTGAGCTCAAAAGTACGACGCCGGATCGAGCAGCATTGGTGGTACAGGCCATGGCCGATCGACCTGATACCGTGGTGCTTGCGGCAGTTCTGAAAGCGGCAGAACAAGGACCGAAAGAAGTGAGACTTTCGGCCATTGATGCACTTGGCCGCGTAGGAGATCTGTCCTGTCTGGATTCACTGTTGAAGATGGCCCTTGATACCGACGCTGATCTTTCGCAGATTGCGAAAATTACGCTGGCAGAAGTTCCAGGCGAAAAGATTGACACTCAGATTCTGGTGCTGCTGGAAAGTGCCAGAGGAAAAATGTACCCGTTGCTGCTGCAGTTGGTCGGGCAACGCCGGATCGACGCGGTGCCGGAACTCCTGAAAGCGATTGATAATTCCGATAAAGACGTCCGTAGTGCAGCATTGATCGCGTTAGGAGAAACGGTCCGTTTACAGAAATTGCCTGTCTTAATCTCACAGGTCGTATCACCGAAACATCGCGAAGATGCACCGGTGGCGTTACAGGCATTGAAAGCGGCAAGCATCCGGATGCCGGATCGTGAAGCCTGTGCGACAGAGCTCGCCACGGCCATTGATCGCACAAAGGCCGTGCCCACGAAGATCTCTCTGCTTCAGATTCTTGGTGAGATGGGTGGAACAAAGGCATTGGCAGCCATTGGAGCTGCCGCGAGAAGCAGTGATCCGCAGCTTCAGGACAGCAGCAGTCGACTGCTTGGTGAATGGATGACTGAAGACGCCGCACCGGTGTTGCTCGATCTGGCAAAGATCCCGACGAATCCATACAACATCCGCGCACTTCGAGGTTACATCCGCATTGCAAGGCAGTTTGTATTACCGGAAGAGCAACGTGCGGAGATGTGCCAGAAGGCCTTCGATGCCGCAAGCCAGACGGCTGAAAAGAAACTGGTGCTGGAAGTGCTGAAGCGTTATCCGAGTGTGGATACGCTCAAGCAGTCCATCAAAGCGATGAAGGTCACGGAGTTGAAGGACGACGCGACACAGGCAACACTGGTGATCGCCCAGAAACTTGGCGCTAAGGGAGTGGATGTCAAAGAGTTGCTCACCGGCGCCGGTCTGGACAAAGTGAAGCTGGAAATTGTCAAAGCGGAATACGGATCCGGGGCAACTCAGAAAGATGTCACGGAAGTGCTCAAGAAGCAGGTGGGTGACCTGCCACTGATTACACTGGTGTCCGCCAGTTACAACACCAGCTTCGGTGGTGATCCTCTGCCTGGAGGCGTGAAGCAATTGAAGATCAAATATCGCATTAACGGTAAATCCGGCGAAACGACGTTTGCTGAGGACGCACTCATCGTGTTGCCGATGCCGAAGTAGTCGGTGATCCGGTTCTTGTAGGGTGTGACCAGCGAGCATCGCGAGCGCAGGCACACCATGATCGCCTTTCGACCCAACGGCCTCTTGCCGTTAGCTCACCATCTCTTTCACCATCCGGGCAAGGGGACCGTCGTTTTAATCGTTTAACGGCGAGCCGCAGGCGTCAGTGCTGGGTTTCGCCTACGCCTGCGGCTCGCCGTTAAACGAAAATACCGACCTTGGGGACTAAAACGACAGTCCCCGAGCTGGATGGGGTCGCGTAG
>JAYSPO010001567.1:0-6123 GCA_043722015.1 Candidatus Kuenenia sp.
CAAGCAAATCCGGAAGTGCTGTCTTCGGATACCATTGTTCGGCAATGTAAAGTTCGCTGGAAGGCTCGAGCAACCGCGCGATGATCAGAATCAGCGAACTCACATCCCACGGCACATGCTCGCGTCCGGCCGGGATTGCTTTGTCAAGAAATGTGTCGAGCTGCAGCGTCTGAATCAGATGCAATGCCAGCCACGGTCCGCCAAACTGGCGAACGTTTTCGACCTGCACACCAGCGGCGTTGACTTCGACCCAGCGAGGTTGAACGGCTGTTTGATCATCATCGAATTCAAATCGCAATTGCCGTCCGAGCGGTTGTCTGTGTTCCGTCTCGTGTGCTGGCTCGATCGACGTCCGAGTGGCATCGGCTGCGTGCTGAACACCCAGCCTTCCGGCTTCGTCGAGCTTCCCCAGCCAGGCGACGACTCGCTGCCTCGGCCCCGTGGCCGTGCGATAAGATTCCACGAGCGCCCAGTAGGCGTACCGCTGTCCGTTTTTCGTTCTGTAGCATTGACGTATAAATATGATGGCGAATGCTAACGCCATTCGCTCGGAGGCCAAGATCAGTGGTCGTCACTACATCACGTTTCGGCTTTCCAAACACGGCGATTTTCCAAATTCAATCTCAAAAACACACGAAACTATTTTCCCGAGACACCGGATTTCGGCACTTCTGGGGAAGTCGGGTTAGCGAGGCCTCCCATTTGCATGTCGGTCGACGTGTCGGATCGAGCATTGGAAGACAAAGTGGAAAACTGCCTCAGGACGGATAGTCATCAGCGAGCAATGATGTCGAAATATCTGCCAACGTGTCTGTCCCTGGAAGCGGAATCCGGCACTCGCTGGTCCGGCCAGCGAGTTTGTTGGATCGCTATCGATTTGAGTGCACTTGCAGGATTGTCGCCATGTGGTTCGGCGCATTCATCGATGTGATGATCGCAGAAGGCGGTGAGCCTTCAGTGTTGGGCTATTTTCAGACATTGAGTTTTGTGGAGATAAGCCTCCTGAGTTCGGTCGAGCTGAGAGGATTTTATCTCTGCGGCCCGGTTCAGCTTTATCTGGCGGGGCAGGATTAGGGCCGGTCAGAACTCAGTTGGCTGATTCGTTTTTCGTTTTGTCCTTGAAGAGATCATGCCCCAGTGTTCCAAGGAACCAGTCCTGGCCACTGGAGCCCATCAGCGTGTCGATGGCACCGTCGTCGAGCACACTGGAACTGTTCAGGAACGTATTTCCATTACTGCGGGTTCCAGTACCTGTCCCCTGCAGATTCGCAACGCGAGCATCATAGCTTCGGCCAGACGTCCATTCGGCCAGAATCTGCCGCAAAGCGACCTCGTTGTCATCAAAGACTGTGACGTTTCCAATCAGCAGGTCGTCATCACCGCCGCCGGTCAGTCGATCAGCACCAAGTCCGCCAATCAGGAGATCCCGTCCGGAGCCTCCATGAAGCACATCGTCCCCTGCGCCGCCAACAATGATGTCATTGCCGTCACCGCCGTCGATTGTGTCAGCGCCACCACCGCCGACAAGGTAGTCATCACCTTTGCCGCCATCGATTGTGTTAGTTCCAGTCCCGCCTGCCGTGACTTTAATGACATCATTGCCATCGCCACCACTGACAACGTTGTTTCCTCTGCCAACCGTGATCAGGTCATCGCCTTTTCCACTCTTGATCTCATTGTTGCCGTTGCCGACGGTGATCACGTTATTGCCGTCACCTGCATCAATCTTATTGTTTCCGTTTCCGGCCGTGATACGACTGTTGCCTTTTCCGGTCGTGATCAGATTTATCCCGCCACCAACCAAAATGATATTATCGCCGGAGCCAGCCTGAATCCGGTTATTTCCGTTTCCGGCTGTGATGCTGTCGTTCCCACCGTCAGTCCAGATCTGGTTGTTTCCATCACCCACCGTAATAACATCGATGCCCTTGCCGGCATGGATACTGTTGTTGCCGTAGAGGTCGATGATGATGTTGTTGCCGCCGCCGCCAGAGATCTTGTCATCACCTGTGCCACCGAGGATCACATCCGTCTGGTCGATGCCTCCGTCGGAACCTCCATCAGAACCACCATCAGTTCCGCCGTCCAAATCATCGTCACCGGTACCGCCATCCAGGAAATCAGAATCCCTGCCGCCTTGCAGCTTATCATCACCTGCATCGCCCCAAAGCCTGTCGTTTCCACTGCCGCCGTTCAGATTGTCGTTGCCCGCACCGCCAATAAGAATATCATTGCCACTGCCGCCATCGAGATTGTCCTTGCCCGCTCCGCCTTCAATCGTAGCGTTCCGGGTAATCTCCTCATGAACGTTCGCAAGGTCATCGTCGCCGCCCAGCAGGATGAAGATCCGGTCGACCAGTGAAGGGGCAATTGTAAATTGAACTTGACGCTTTGTCGGGCCACCCTGATCGAAGTTTGCTTTGACTTCGATCAGCATCACACCATGGTCATTGACGAGTTTCGCCTCGATGTGATCACGCCCCTCTGTGCCGATCACAAACAGAGTCCTGTTGATCACCGTCACACCGGTATTGACGTTGTTCGCATTCACGTCAAGGACGCCGGTGATCTGCACCGGCCCCAAATCAAATCCGTCCACGTCGTTAATGGTGACGTTGTTGCCAGCGACACTGATCAGGCCGGTGAAATTGTTGCCGGCATTGTTCAGGGTGACATCGAAACCTGTCGCCACGATGTTTGTCGTTCCTGAAATCAGCAAGGCTCCGCTGTTAGTCACCGCACCGTTCGCAGTCAGGTTCAGATTGCCTGTCAGCGTGAGATTGCCCAGATCAATACCGTTGACATCCACGATGGTTGCATTGGCAGCCTTGATGTTCACTGTTCCTGAAAAATTATTTAACGGATTATCGAGCGTTACGTTGCTCGAGGCTGCATCCAGGGTGCTGTTGCCGATGATGGTTAAGACGCCAGCCCCAGTGTCCGTGATAGCCCCGCCCGTCCCATCGTTATTGCAGTCGGTGTCCACGGACAAATTGCCGCTGACGCTGGTCGCACCGGTAAATTCCACACTTCCGTCGGTGCAGACAGTCAGATTTGCCGTAGCGGTGACATTACCCAGCACAAGATTGTTGGCGTCCACCAGCGTAATGTTATTGCCAACGACGTTCACCGTGCCCACAAAGTTATTCGCGGCACTGTCGAGCGTCACATTGTTGCTGCCGGCGACGATGGTCGTTGTGCTGGTGATCGTCAGTGTGCCGCTGTCGGTCACGTTGCCACCGGCCGTCAGGTTCAAGGCACCGCCGAGCGTCACCGTGCCCAGATCAATGCCGTTCACATCCACCAGTGTCGCATTGCCGGCTGTGATGTTCACCGTGCCGACGAAGTTATTGGTGGCCGTGTCGAGCGTCACATTGTTGATGCCGGCCCCGATCGTCGTTGTGCCGGTGATCGTCAGTGTGCCACTGTCGGTCACGTTCCCGCCTGCCGTCAGGTTCAGGGCTCCGCCGAGCGTCACCGTGCCCAGATCAATGCCGTTCACATCCACCAGTGTCGCGTTGGCTGCCGTGATATTCACCGTACTCACGAAGTTATTCGCTGCACTGTCGAGCGTCACGTTGTTGCTGCCCGCTGCGATGGTCGTCGTACCGGCGATCGTCAGTGTGCCGCTGTCGGTGACGTTGCCGCCTGCTGTCAGGTTCAGGGCTCCGCCGAGCGTCACAGTGCCCAGATCGATGCCGTTGACATCCACCAGCGTCGCATTGGTGGCCGTGATGTTCACTGAACCAATGAAGTTGTTGGTTGCGGTGTCGAGCGTTACGTTGTTGCTGCCTGCTGCGATGGTCGTCGTGCCAGCGATCGTCAGTGTGCCGCTGTCAGTGACGTTCCCACCGGCTTTCAGGTTCAGGGCTCCGCTGAGCATCACTGTACCCAGATCGATCCCGTTGACATCCACCAGCGTGGCATTGGCTGCCGTGATGTTCACAGAGCCGAAATTATTATTGGCGTTGGCCAGAGTCACGGTCGTGGCGTTGAAGGTGGCGGTCCCGGAAACCATCAGCGAGGCAGTCTGACCAACCGTGGTTCCGGTAACCGTCAGATTTTGTGCTGCCGTCACGGCAATGAAATTGACTGTCTCGGCGTTAATCGAATGGGCTCCGGCGGCCAAATTGATGGCCCCGGTCATGTTGACAGTGTCGCTGCCAGTCTGACCGTTGATCGTCAAGCCAGCGCTGAACCCAGTCCCAATGCCACTGACGTTAATCACATCATTGCCCGTGTCGCCCGCATTCAGTGTCAACAGTTGAGACGGATTGTTGAACGTGAACGCAGGTGCCTGATCCGAATCAACCGACGTGCGGCTGCCCGTCCCGGCGGCGACGGAGATAGTCTCGCTCGTGCTGCTGAAGTTGACCGATGTGGCCGACGTCGTCGTCGTCGAACTGACCGTTGCGACGTAGTCAAACGTGATCTGCGGATTGCCGGTCAATGTGACCGAACCTGTGTCACTATCCACGACATCGAGTTGCTGCGAAGCGAATGTGCCACCGGTGATTGTCAGCGAGTTACTGCCGACTCCCCCGTTGAAGTTCAGAACCCGGCTGAAGGTGCCAAGCGACAAGTCCACGATCAGAGAATCGTCACCACCGCGAGTGTCGAACAGAATGTTGCCCGGCACTGACGAGAACGGAACGAAAATCGTGTGGGCGTTGTTGCTGAAAGTCGCTCCTGCAATCGCTCCTGACAGGCCCAATGTATTGTTCGGGTCGCTGATGATGAACCGGCTGTTGGCGGTATCCGACTGAATCGTCAGGGTGTCGTTCTGTCCTGCCGGCTTGACGTCGGTGACGACCAGATTGCCATTCACATCAAGGCTCAGGACGGTTGTCAGAATCACAGACAGAACGACGTCGTTGCCGTCGCCGCCCACATACGAGATCTGGAACGAGCCGGACGCGGTGCCGAAAATAGCTCCTTCAGGTAATCCGGCAAACGTCCCGATGACACTGGTCGAGCTGGTGTTGTCGATGATTCGGTAGGAGGATCCCAGAGTTGGCTGGATCGCGGCAGTGACTAGAAGTGAAGCGCCGTTGATCGCGACGGTCCGGTTGCTGCCCGTGATCCGCAACTGGTCATAGTTCGTTCCGGCCGTGGAGCCGGCGATCTCGATGTTCAGCGCAGAGCCCGTTAAAAGGTTCAAATTGCCGTTAATTGTTATGATTCCGGTCGTTTGACCGAATGTTTGACCCGGTGAAACCTGGCCACCATTACCCGCCGTGACGCTTCCGGAGATCGTGCTCGCACCCGCAAGCAAGCCGTTGCTCTGGACAACGACATTCGCCGTGTTGCTGGCCGCGTTGAGTACCAGCCGACCGTCGGTGATCGTCGTCGCACCCGACATCGACAGGGTTCCTGGCAACGTGAGCATGCCACCGCCCGATAGCAGGAAGCCGCCGGTGCCGATGACCGAGCCCGTGACCGTGCTGTCGTCGTCGTTGGTATTGATCGCCAGCAAGCCGGCTCCCGCAGAGAGGTTGCCCGTGATGATGACAGAACCACCAACTCGATCGCCGCTGAGGTCACGCAAACCCAGAGAGGCAAGCATGATGCCGTTCATCGCCGTGAAATTCGCGGTCGCGCGGAGGTCGGCGGCCGACGTAACGGCGATGAAACTACCGGACGTCGTCAGGTTGATCGTCGGTAAATCAGGAATTTGGCCTTGTGCCGATAGTGTTACGCTGTGTGTCGCCGCCAGCGTCCCCAGCAGGTTGATATCCTGATGCGCGTCGAGTGCCACATCGCCGGAGCTCAGCGTCTTGCCGGCTGGCAGTTCGATCGATCCGCCGGCGTAGGCACCATCGACGTCGAAGAAGCCGGTCGTCGCCAAGTTGATTATGGGCGCAGTCCAGTTGGTCAGGACCAGGTCGTCCGCCCCGTGAGCGTCGATCCTGCTGAGAGCCGTCAGGTTCGACGTGTTGATCTGTCCCTGAGCCCGCAATGTGATCGTGTTGGTCACCGTGCCAATGACGGCTTCGTTGAGAGCGATCGATGCGCCGGTCGCCTGGCCGCCGCTGATGTCTTTGAGCGTTTGTGGCACCAGCCGTGCGATAATGGCGGGATCGCTCAGTGTGACATAGACCGGCGACACGAGGGTGAGGTCCA
>JAYSPO010001568.1:0-2098 GCA_043722015.1 Candidatus Kuenenia sp.
GTGGCCCATGCCACCCGTGTAATTCCCCCACTCTTCTGGAAACCAGATAAGCGATAACGGTAACAAACAAATCCCAAAAAAGTATGGAATGAATTTCAAATCGCCACTGCTCCAAGCTCCCAAGCTTGCGACGGTGAGTACAAGCAGAAAACTTGCGGCTCTCGAGATAATCAACCACTTTGGCATAGGGAATTCCTTCAACGGTGAAGCAAAACGGCTCCGCGCGGTTGGTCGCCATTACGGCAAAAGGTAGATGTCCAATGTGCGCAGCGTAAAGCTTCGCAGGAAAGAGTTCCAGCGAGCGGGGAGCGTTTGGGCGTTGGACGGGCCTTTTGAGTTTGTGGACCGTTTGAGCTACCCAGTGCTTGGAAGGGGAACGAGCAGTTCCAGAGGCGATTGAACGTGCTCCGGGAGTTTCAGCGGCGGGAGCTTCAGTGAATCCACCACGCGACGGAAGCAACTGATTCCTTCCTGTCGCCAGCGGTCGATCTCGTTCAACGCGGCGTGAAGCGTGAGTTTTGGCAAGTACAGCTTCAGAGAATCCAGAACACTGGTAATCACGGTGCGACGACGGGCACCCTGTTCTGTCTTATTGGTCTGACCAGTGCTTCGATTCTGAGCCGGACGGCGAAGACTGCGTTCGCTTTCGTTGTTCGTCCCGTCCGCCTCGGGATAGATCACATACGTAAACAGTTCCTCTTCGCCGAGCAGACGAACAATCTCATGAGTCAGATTGAAGAAATCGTGCTCAGCGTCGTCGCTGGGAATGCTGTGGTCTGAAAAGCGATTTCCCGTGCAGTGACAGACGGCATCGACCAGTTGACCAACCCGTAATCTCCGACCCGCTTCGCTGAGCCGTCCGTCGGCCGCGATCGCCTTGCCTTGGCGATAGATGTTCAACAGTGCGTCCAAAAACTGGCGATATCGTCTGCGGTCCGGCTTCAGCAGTGTCAGGCGAATCGCTTTGCGAATTAGATGGGCCCAGCACTTTTGAGCGCGATCAAATCCCTGATACACCGCCGCGTCGTCGCTGACCAGGATTCCTTGGAATTCGCCTTTCTTCAGCAGCACGGCCAGCGTCTCACCATCCTTCCGACAGCCGAAGACGGTCAAGCGCGCTCGTTCCGACAGAAAGGTCCAGACCGAATTGATACTCCATCCCGTTTCGTCCGCATGGACCACGGCCGACACCGCGAGCAACTGGCAAAGTGCGTCAAACTCGGGGAGCCATTCTTTTGACAATCGGTTCAGCATGGAATCGGCCTGCGACTTCGAAATCCGCAGCCCCCAGAAGAACTCTTGCTCCGCAATCACCTTGTCCAGCGACAGGCCCAAGACGTAATGTTGCCAGGACAGCGCCACGATGATCTCTCGCCCGAATTCACCACGCTGAGGCACGCCAGGAATCTGGGGAATACAACCGTCGGGTCCGGCATGAATGTGATACGCCACCAGCACCGCACGACCATCAATGATTCGCCAGACCGGGCGAGAATACTTCAGAGGACAGTCTTCCAACGGGTGCGGAGCCGGCCAGATATCTTCGTGCATTGTTGCCTGAGCCAGCTTCTCGGCCGTGCGAATTCGGCCTCGGCGAGTCGACTTCTGTTTCCGGCGCCCTGACTTTCCGGCTTGTTCAGCATCAGCCTGCCGCTTTTCCTCCGCCTTCATCGAATAGGCTTCGGCGAACCGGGGCGTCGGATTCCGCTTTTTGAGTTCCTCAATCTGACGAGCCTGCTCCGCCATCTGCTCCCGCATCTCCAGGATCAGCGCGATCAGTTCGTCTTTCGTCAGGTCGTGCAATGGATTCCGTTCCATTGCCGCAATCTACAAAATTCTACGCATTTCTGTCATCATCAGTTTTCCTACAATGGACGGCTACTTGCCGCTATTATACTGGGGATTAGAAGTGTTCGTTGTGGATTCAATGACACGCGCAGACGATGCACGCGATTGGTACATCAACTCTGTCGGAATGACACTGATGGCCATCCCGCCGCGACAATCGATGCGGCGTTTGAAATCGAAAGATTCGATAAACGATCCGCCATCCTTTTTCATGTCGGACCGGGAGACGACAATGGCGCAAATCGGATTG
>JAYSPO010001569.1:0-4602 GCA_043722015.1 Candidatus Kuenenia sp.
GCCACTGTCAGCTACTGGCTCCGCGATAGTGATTCAGGCTCCATTGAAACACACCGCGCGACACCAGCAACGCCGCCGCCGCCGCGATCGCAGCGACCACCGCAAACATGCGATCATCCAGAGTGCCGACAATGATCTGTGCCGGCACTGTCACGACGAGCAGGATGGGCACGATCCACGTGAACCCAAATTGCAGCGCTTCGCCTGTTTCGAATCGGCTGCTGTCAGTGCCATCGTAGATGCTGCGGGGGTATTGAGCAAAAATTGTGATGTAAAACCAGAAGTCGTATAACCCCTGATTGCGTCCGAACCAGATGCTCGTACAGGCCGTCGTGATCATCATCGAGTAAAAGAAAGCGACGGCAACCGCAATGTAGAAGAGATACATGGCCACTTGAGTCACCGAAATCGGCAACCCGATGTTGATGAGCGACCAGATCAGCAGGGCTGCGGCCAGCATGATCTGGCTGATCATTGCCAGACTCACGCGCTCCATCGAAACCAGAAACTGCGAATCGATCGGTTTCGTCAGTGCAAAATCCAGTTTGCCCGTGCGGATGTTCTCACAAAACGCCGCGCAGTTCGGCATGAAGAACGCCTCCACGATGGCGTTGATGAGCATCCCGGTGGACATGAAGGCAAAATACTGATGCTGCGACCATCCGCGGATGTGATCGACTTCCCTGTAGATCACGACGAAGAGTGCGACGCGGGCGAAAAACCAGAATAGCCGTGTGACGACCTGGATCATGAAGTTGGCCGGAAACATCATTTCACGAATGAGCGAGTTTCTGACAAATATCCAGAGGACACCGGCGTAAAACATCAGTCAGACCTAGCGCGGCGAAGCCGCAAATCCGAAGTCCGAATTTCGAAATCCCAAAGAACTACGGTCAAAAGATGCTCGCAAAATGCGTAGTTGTTGGAAAGAAAGAATCTAACGGAATTCGTGCAACGGCAAAGTGAATGCCACGGTGTTTGATCGCGTCGCAACATTATGTCCAGGCAGGGTATCAGTCTATGTCGTTGGTTGCAATTCGGACGTGAGTTCGCAGGAGATGGCTGGACTTCATTGAGGGCGCGTTTGGCCACTTTGACCTCGATCAGGCAACGCTGCCGAAAACTTCAGGATTTGGTAGAGAAAGTCGATCCGTCAGAGATCCCTGCCGAGTGTCGGAATGACTAGAATAAAGGAAGATCTTCTGGATTCGGTTCTGCTTCGTATTCTTACCGATCCACTTGATTTCAGCCGGGAGCGACGTTTGCTCAGCAAAGAAACACTTGAACGATATCGCCGTATGACCACGTCGGAGCGTGCTTCCATCGTTGTGCAGTCGATGCGTGAGAACTGGCCTGCCATGTTTGAGGGATCAGACGAAAAGGTGGCCAGGAGATTTGAACTCCTGCGTCGGCAGAATGACGAAAGGAACCGAAATATGCTGGAAGGTTTGGCGAGGACTCGAACGGATGCCTCCTGACTTGATTGTGGCGCTGCATGAATTTGTGGAAATGTTCGAGGCGAGGGGATATCGGTATGCAATCATGGGGGGGATTGCGGCGAGAGTTCTCGGCATTCCGCGACCGACGTACGACGTTGACTTTACGCTGGCTGTTGCACGGGATCAGTTGCCTGAGCTCTTCGATGCAGCGGAGAACGCGGGGTATCACGTGCCGGTGGCGTATCGATCGGGCTGGGTGGATACGGTTGCCAACATGCCGATCGTGAAACTAGGCATGCAGCTGGGATCACAGGGTATAGATATCGATGTATTTCTCTCCGAATGCACGTTTCAGGAATCCATTCTGGTGCGACGGAAGCAGCACGATATCGGCGGCAAACCTGTGTGGCTTGTTTCTCCGGAAGACTTGATTGTTCTGAAAGTTCTCGCAAATCGCGACCGCGATCGAGGCGACGTTCAGGATGTTCTGTTCATGCAGGGCGAACTGGATCGCAATTACATGAGGCATTGGGCGGAGAGACTTGGCGTGCTGGAAAATCTGGAAATGGCTCTGGGGAAATTCGACGAAACCAGTCGATGATCCGCTATAGGCGAGTATCGCATGGCAGCGAGACACACAAGCCTTACCTACTGAGTTAGAACCTGATGGTGCTGAATAATCATGGAACTTGCCGACAGCCATCCTTTTCAACGTGCGACGCTGATCTTTTTGAAATACATGCTGGCGGTCAGTGTGGTTTTATGTCTTGCGTCACAATTCGGTTGGGTTAAAGTCGACTGGGCAAACACAGCCGGATATTTTGATTTGGCTACAGATCAGTCTGGTACAGTTTTCATATGGCACCCTCCCGAGCCGGGCATGGGGACATTCAATCAATTCAGGAGCGGGGACTACGACGACGATGATGTTCCAAATTGCGAAAGACGTTTTCACTTTTTGGACAGTCTGCGTCTTCCGGTTGTCAGCGGTCCGGGTATCAAGGGCTGGACGATCTTCCCGCCTGCCGTGAAATTCGGGTTTTATGTTCTATATCTCAACCATCTGTACGGTTTGCTTTTCGCGGCAGGCACTTACGGACTTGCCCGGTTTTACGTTCGCCGCCGACTCAATGCGAATTGATCGCCGTTAGAAGAATTCTTCGACGCGGACTGCTATATTAATTGTACTCAAATGTTTTCCACCTGACGCTGAATCAAGAGCCGCCACATGCAATTCCTGGCCACACTTTCGACACTCTTCCGATCAATCCTTCTACTCACCTGTTTCTCGATCGCCGACACGGCAAACGCCGCCGATCTGAAACTGCTCTTCATGGGCGACAATGGGCATCATCGGCCTGTGGACATGTTTCATCAGCTCGCGCCAGTGCTGGAACAGCGCGGGATCGAGCTAAAGTATACGGATCGCATGGAAGACCTCACGGCCGACACGCTGAACGGCTTCGATGGGCTGGTGCTGTATGCAAACATCGACAGGATCGAAGATTCGCAGGCGAAGGCCGTCCTGGATTATGTTGCGAGCGGCAAAGCATTCATTCCGCTCCACTGTGCCACCTACTGCTGGCGCAACAATCCTGAAATTGTAAAGCTGATGGGCGGACAGTTTCAGCGGCATGGCGGACAGGTGTTTGGTACTCAGATCGCAGAACCGGATCATCCGATTATGAAGGGTTTCAGCGGTTTTTCGAGCTGGGACGAAACCTACATTCATCACCTGCACAACGAAGAAAATCGCACCGTTCTGGAATACCGCGTCCAAGGCGAACAGGCTGAAGGCAAAGATCGGGAACCATGGTCATGGGTCAGAACTCACGGCAAAGGCCGTGTCTTCTACACCGCATGGGGACATGACGAGCGAACGTGGACTAATCCGGGCTTCAGTAATCTGGTAGAACGCGGAATCCGCTGGGCATGTGGAAAAGATGTTTCCGTCGTGCCTGCGTTTACTGATCTGGAAGCGTTTGTTGCTCCGAAGATGACTGAGCCGCGTAAAGATGTCGCTCCGTTTGAATTCGTTGAGGTGGGACCAAAGATTCCGAACTACACGCCTGGACGTCAGTGGGGAGTTCAAGGGGCTCCGAAGACAACGATGCAGTTGCCGCTCGGCGTTGAAGAATCGATGAAACACTACGTCATGCCGGAAGGCATGGTTCTGCGATTATACGCTGACGAAAGCAATTTCGAATCAAAGCCCATCGCCATGAACTGGGACGAACGCGGCCGCCTTTGGATCTGCGAGACGCTCGACTACCCCAATGAGCTGGGCAAAAACCGTGACCGCATCAAGATCTGCGAAGACACCGACGGAGACAACGTCGCCGACAAGTTCACGATTTTCGCCGAAGGACTGTCCATTCCCACGGCAATCATGATCTATCGTGGCGGGGCGGTGGTTCAGAATGCAACCGAGACACTTTACCTGAAAGACACCGACGGTGACGACAAAGCCGACCAGAAGACGGTACTGATGACCGGCTTTGGCGCTGGCGATACGCATGGCGGAATCAGTAATTTCCGTTACGGGCTCGACAACTGGGTCTGGTCGATGCAGGGCTACAACGACAGTGCTCCGGAATACGAGGGCAAGTCGTCCCAGTCGTTCCGCCAGGGATTCTGGCGATTCAAGCTCTCGAATTCAGATCCTCCCAAGGTCACAGAAGTTGAATTCATCCGTTCGACGAACAACAACACCTGGGGACTCGGCATCAGCGAAGAGGGCCTGATCTTTGGCTCCACCGCAAACCATAACCCCAGCACGTTTGTGCCCATCCCGAACCGCTACTACGAAAAGGTCCGAGGCTGGGCGGCTCCGGATATCGGCACGATTGCTGACACATACCTGTTCAAGGCCATCACCGAAAATGTGCGGCAGGTTGACCAGTTCGGCGGCTACACGGCTGGTGCCGGTCACGCGCTGTATACGGCCCGCACGTTCCCTCAGCAGTGGTGGAACAAGACCGCATTTGTCTGTGAGCCGACAGGGCACCTTATTGGGACCTTTGTATTGCGTCGCGACGGAACCGGTTACAAGTCGACAAGTCCGACGAACCTGATCGCGAGTGACGACGAATGGGCGTCGCCGATCATGGCTGAGGTCGGGCCTGACGGTGCTGTGTGGGTCATCGACTGGTACAACTACATC
>JAYSPO010001570.1:0-3756 GCA_043722015.1 Candidatus Kuenenia sp.
CGGCAATTGCCCGACACCTGCCGGAACTGCGCTGCGCTTGGTCCGGCCTACCCCAAAATCAAGATTTAGCAACGCACTTGCCTACTTGTCTGGTGAATCCGCCGGATCAACTGCCAATGCAGAATCTTCAGAAGCTTCGCCCGATACAGCCTCTTCTTCTTCAATTTGTGGAATGTGTTCCGGCGTCAACATGAGCAGATATTGAGACCTCGCCGCGTCGGGGTTCTTTTTGTCCTCAGGATCATCGATGAGCAGCAGCAGCGTCTGCCCGGACCCCACAAGGGATTCGATTGGCCCGGGCATTTCGTTGGTGAACTCGCCGATTGAGAACGCGTGCTGCATCCGAATGATATTGGTGTCCGGCAGCAGGTGAGGGGTCATCACCAGCCGAATGCCGGTTATTGTTTTCTCGCCCGTGACTGTGCTGCCGATTTCAATCGTCGCGGTCTGGCCGGATATCGTCATCACCTGTGGTTCCGACAGAACGTCTGGCTTCAATTCCAGTAGTACCTGTGTCAACGCCTGGCTGCGCCGCGGCGGCAGCAATGCCCATTGCCGGTCTGACTCACCTGGGTGCAGGGAACACCTTTCTCTAACGCACTGCGTCTGCGATTCTTCTGTCAACTGCAGGAGCAGACACTGGATTCGGACATTCTGATCCTGTGAATGTCGCAGTTGCGATAGCAAATCCGCGATTTCGCCGTGTGCGGCTTTTGTCTGGCGAATGACGAGTGAGAGCAATTTTTCTTCGACGGCAATCGTTCTGCGTGCATCCCAGGAATCCGGTTGCACAGTCGCCTTGATCAGTTCTGTCAGTGAAGCGAAATCGGCCTTATCGCTCAGCGGCATCGCGGTCGAATCGTGTGCCTCAGGCATCGGCTGTGGTACCGCCCGATCAGCCGAATCGTGCGATGCTTCAGCCACCGCCGCTGCCGGTACGACAGCGCGTGTTGTCAGATTGCCGTTGTCTGTCGATCGACTCACAGCCGCCATGACAGACTGTTGGAGCACGACCAGATCCGCAACGGGGTAGGAACAGAGAAAAAGGGGTTCTGCGAGAGAAACCTCTTTTGAATCTGGTTTGACAGCCGCAACTGCACTCACGGTGACTCGGTCCAGATAGATGCCGAAGGCGTTCGTCGTCTCAAAGAGCGGCGCGCAACTGACCAGGGCCTTTCGATTGGCCATCAGATCGTTCGCAGTCGCCTCAACCGCACGGCGAAGCCAGTCCTCCTTGAGCTGTTCATCCGACGCGGCCGTTATCAGAAACTGCAGCAAAGCACCGCTGCTTGCCAGTCGCGTGTTGATGTCCTGCTTGTACTCACGGCCTCGGAAATAGTTCGACGACAGCGTGCCGTTGGGATTTTGCTGCATTCTGGCCGTCTGCATATAGCGCCGAACTTTCTGCTCGGCGTCCAGCCAAACGCCTTCGAGCGGCTTTTCGGATCGCTGGTATTCACTGCGTGCGACAGCTAATGCAAACAATCCGCAGGTTCCGCCACACGGAGCGCGAGGAAGGTCCTTGCCGACCTCCACTTTCACAAGTCGCTCAATACTCCATTCTTCTCCTTTGGCATTCACCCATTTGGCATCCGGAGGCAGATATCGACTCAGTAAAGACAGAGTCCAGCTCACTTCCTCAGTGTCGTTGACGGTCATCTGAGCATTAGTGATCAGGTCCTGCATTGTGATCGGACCATCCGGAGTCCCAAACTGGGTATGCAGCGGAAGTCGACATGAAGCCAGGATTGCTGCGAATTGGTTAATATGTCCTTCAAACAAGTATGGTCGCAGATAGGGATGAGCCCGCCCGCCATGCTTCGTCTTTTGAAACCACGGTTGATTTTCCTGAAAAGGGGGTTCATCTTTGAACGTCGGTCCGCTTTGAATCCACTCCAGCCCGTTGGTGATTTTTCCGTCATGCTTCAGCAGACAATCCTGGCGCAGTCCGAGAACTCCGTGCATCAACTGCCACGGTGTATGCTGGTCCGTTGTCAACAATCGCCGCCGAGATGACTCACGGGCTTCCCACACAAGCTTCAACAGCGGATCGGATGACTGCTGGATTTCAGGCGGCATCGGACGCTCAGGCACGAGCAGTTTGTCGAGTGGATCCAATTTGGGCTCGCGGCCAATCCCCTTCGGGGTCGGCGGGCCATCGTATCTTCCGGCAACACTCCCGGCACCATTGTCGTGTACTTCGGACGCTGCCGGACTTCGACCCGGTCGATCAGCCACATCCGATGGCTGATCAAATCGGACAATGCCGGACAGCGCTGCATCGCCGTTGACCCCTTTGCCATTCAAGATGCCCGCACCAGATTCCTTCGCTGGCAGAGTGTCTGCCGATCTATCCCGCGTGACGCTGATCATGTCGCCGTCTTTGACGATTCGATTCAGATTTCCGGATGCGTCGTTCTGCAGAACCCGTAGTGACATGGACACTGGAACGGCATTGCCTGACATGATCTCCGGATTGGTGATCTCGACCGTGACGCCTTCCGGGTCAGCGATTCCGCCCGCAAGCGCGATGGCATCCAGCAGCAGAATTTCCTTGTCGAGTAACTGCCAGCCCGTGTTCTTTACGATCCCGTATACTGCGAATGACGGTGGGCCGGGCAATGCACGGAATTTCTCCAGGGCCCGTTCGTAGTCGGCGAGCTCAATTATCACCGCCTCATCGTCCGGCCTCATGCAAAGACCAAAGGGCTCCACTATGGCTTTGATCGCGTCTCCGAGCGATTGATCCTGACCGTGGTACGTCACAGTTGCCGGTCTGGCAGAGAGTCGGCTGCCAGTTACTAAATGCAGCGATTTCACGACAATGCTGATACGGTGATTTTTCGAGAGTGATCGGATCACATCAGATAGACTGGTGTTCTCAAAATCCAGTGAGACCTTTTTTCGCAAATAGGCTTCGAGAGCCAGCTGGCGACAATGCTGGAGGACCGCATCTTTTTCTCGGGCAATGGAATGCTTCACAGGTAATCCGCTTACGTAACTCGCAACAATCTGTTTTCTGCCCGCCCTTGCAGCCATCCTGTCGTCGGCGAGTAGTGTCGCGAGCAACTCATGGTCCTCGGGCTCCGGACTGGTGGCGTTGTCCCGAATTTTCCGCACTGCCCTGGCAAATCCTTCGCCCTTGTCTTTGCGAAGTTCGTCAGCCGCAATGCCTGGATCTTCCGGATTGCTGGAAAGGAAATAATGGAGGACACCTTCCTCAAACAGGAAATCCGGCAGAGCCGATCTGATTGACGCAAATGCAACTCTGTCTTTCAGCTCATCGCCAATCTCCGCAGTCTGCTCGAGGCGCAACCATGAGCTCCCCAGCAGGTACTCGACAGTGATCGGCTTATCGTTCACAAACGCAATGACCGTGGCACCGGTGATCGGCATCTCTGGTGACAGTACGAAGTTGTCGTCAAGTCGAATGCTGTCAGCGAGCGGCTTCTTAACGATCTCAGGCGATTGCAGCAGCACCTCGTCACCAGGCGCAATGTGGAGATTGGGATCGGTGCCATTCATAATTCCATCGTAGCTGACACGCACTATTGTGGCGTCCGGACGCTGGCTGAGTCGCCGAATAATGGTGATGTCTGGCGCGGACTCCTCGGTCCTTCCGCCAGCGAGACCGATTGCGTCCAGCACTCGGAGATTCTTGTCTACTGGGGCTTCGTAGTGTCCGGGAATGTGAACTCGCCCCTTCACCTGAACTTTGACCGGTCCGGCATGTTCGACACTTGCAGATCCTCCAGC
>JAYSPO010001571.1:0-5526 GCA_043722015.1 Candidatus Kuenenia sp.
CCTTCGTCTTCGTACCACGGAAGATAGGTCACGCGGCTCGTCCATGCGTATTCACCGTCACCGACACCGAACGCAAATACGTTATTCACGTTCTTGAAGACGCCAGTAGTCCACGTCCCTCGGTCGTCGTCGCTCCAGTTGTCATAGATCGAAATACCGGGGGTAAACCCGTTGTTAAAGGCTCCGTAGAAGATATCCTGATTGAAGGAACGCTCCATGAAGTCCAGATACCGACTGCTCGTCAAGTGTTCAAAACCGATCGGCTCTTTATGATTACCGACTTTGATATTTCCCACGAGAGGCACTTCGCGAAAATTGACCCACAGGTCTGTTGGAGCAGGCACGTGGGCAACATTCGTTTCATTACCGGTCGGCGTTGAACCTGGGGGCGTTACCTGTTCAAGATTGGAGCTGTTGACGAAGTCGTACTCAGTTGCCCAATCAATCGTGCCGTACATCGTACCATCGGCTCGCAATCGAGCTCGCCGGAAGTCGACGGAGTCCTGACCCCCGATTCCCCCGGCATTGATGAACGCAGCGGGATTGTTCTGCAGAAACACAGCGTCGAACTGCACGCGACCGCCGACGTGATACTTGAACTGTTTGTCCTTTGTGGACGCTTCCCAGCCGTTGTTCCACTTGCTGCTGAACGACAGCGGATCTTCTTCCTTGGGAGGTTTGGCATCCTCTTTCCTGTCCACAGTATCGGACAGTTTGGACATCTGACCCACGAGCACGTCTTCGGACGTCTTCACTGCATCCAGGTCTTCCCGTAGCTTTGCGTTCTCGGCTTCAATCGCATCCAGACGAGCCTTCAGGTCGTCTAGATCGTCCGCCGCCGCTGGCACCGCAAGTGCCACTGCCATTAGTCCACAGATCAGACACTTCCATGAGTAGCATGTCATAAACACTTCCATTCCTTTGGGAGTCCGCTTGAAGGCAAAACTTCAACGTACTGCTCTGTGCTGCATTTCTGATTGCGTAATCTGTGACGGATGTGCGATGCGTATGGCGAGTCCATTCGCTACGACCGCTCGGACCTGCATCCGATTGTTCATTTCCGACGTCGTGTTGAATCGGTTGTACACGGCATGCCACAGGCTCAGTTCATGCCAGTATTTACAATCGCGAGCTGACGACGGACCACGCATAACGGAAGTTCCGTTTGTGCCAATTGTGCCGCGGCAGAATGTGCTGCACTGGAAAAGGCCACGGCAAAGTAAACTGCGAGCGGTTTGAATTAATGGTTTCTTTCGGCGCGCGGGGGATGTCAATCCCCTGATTTTGGACGCTGGCACCATCAGGGGACTCACGGCCCCCGCTCGCCGCTCGCGGCCCGCGCGAAGTAGAACTTCACGAGCATTCAGGCGAGCGACAGAATGAAAAATACCCGTTGAGCCTGAGGCGGTAGCCGATCCCACACGCCATGAGCCCATACGCTAGCCGATTCAACGCGTCTGCCGTTTCACGCGCTAGCCGAATTCGCAAAGAATATTGTACCCAAAAAACGGCATATCGCCTGCGTGGCGGGTCAAACACTATCGGCTAGCGCCTCAGGCTCAAATTTTTGACGGTACTACAAACTATGCCTGGATCACCACCGCACTGGCCTGGCCGACACGGGTGACGCTCGTTTTGAGGAACAGTGCATTGGTCGTTGTCAGATGTTCGCCATGCACAATGTTGAGTGGCTGCTCGACGTCTGGCGTGGCGAAGTTCAGCGTCTTTGGAACAACGCCGTGCTGTGCAGCCAGCAATGAGGCCGCGATTTCACACAGTGCGGCACCGCTACCTGAGCTGCCCACGTAACTCTTGAATGCCGTGACTGGAACGGCATCAGCCTGATCGCCAAGGATGCGGCGGATCGCGGCGGCTTCGTAGCGATCCCGAGTCGGGTGACCGCCAGCCGATGCGTTGATGTGTCCCAGATCCTGAGCAGAAACGCCGGCCCGTGCCATCGCGGCTTTCGCAGCGTTGAAGACGGCAGAAGCTTCGTCCGGGTGGCCGTCGCGGCTGGCGACGGTACTGGCACCACACCCCAGCACAGTTCCCAGAATCTTTGCGCCACGGGCTTCAGCATGCGAGCGAGCCTCCAGGATCAGGGTACACGCTGCTTCGGCAAGCGCCTCGCCGGTCCGATGCGCATCGAACGGTCGTACTCGGGTTTCGGCAGGACCGTCCGCCAGGATGTCCCAATGACTGTTGTGACACGATTTCACCGCATGCAGGCGCGTCCCTGTGACTCCCGTCACCATGACATCCGCGCGGTCGCGACGAATGATGTTGGCGGCTTCCGCGATCGCCAAACAACCGGAAGCCTCGTCCTGCGTGATTGAATTGTTCGGTCCGCGTGCATCCAGCGCGATACCGAGGTGACATCCCGGCATGTTTGGAAGGTAACGCAGCAGCCACAGTGGTTCCATGCCTGGCATTCCATCTTCGCCCCAGCGATCAAAATCAAACGCAGGTCGACCGCTCTTTTCAGACATCGATTTCAGTGCCGCACCGATCAGAACTTCCGGTGGACTGGACATCAGATTCGCACCAAAATCCACGCCAATGCGATCAGGGGATACGGCACCCGACGCAAGTCCCGCATTATCGATCGCCTGCAACGCGGCCGCGACGCCCATTTGGATCTCACGACACATTACTTTCAGACTTTTGCGCAGCGTTGGGAGGTGCCGTTTTTTTATTGTTTCGTCATTGAAGTCGCTGACTTCACCCCCGATGCAGCCTGGCGTGCCGACATACGAAAGCAGTTCCACCCGCTTGATGCCCGTGCGGCCCTCGGCGATGCCTGACCAGAATGCCTCGCATCCGATTCCCAGCGGCGAAACAATGCCGATGCCAGTGATGACGACGTCACGAGGAGAAGTTTGCGACATGAATTTACCCAGTGAAGAATCTGTTCTTGTGCCGCCTCACCCAGAAAGCAGACACTCATCCTTATTTTTATCAATGCCCGTTCACCGATCCCCATCGGTACGGAAACAATCAACTTCCTGGGCAATCCAGACTGACCAGAGTCGATTGAGAATTTGGCACGGCAGTTTAGCAAGCTCAGAATCGCAATACTGCGCGGTTGGCGGATTTTACGAGAACCGGATCAGAGTCGGAATGAATCGGAGTGTCTGGGCAGGCTATACGCATGATTTGCCATCGCAAACTGTCGGACGCGAGCAGAAAATACGGGGTTTACGTGAGAAATTTCATTTTTCGAGATCGCAAACGCCGGGAATTCCAGTGTTTGAGCGACCCGCTGTGGTGCCGCTGTTTTTCCAACAGAATTTCGCAGTTCACACAAAAATACGAAGACAATTCCGCAGATGTCACGAATCGTTTCCGTGTTCCCTGGAACTCATTCCGCCCTGCCCTTTGCCTGCCGATTGGACGATGTCCCTATGTTGCACGCCGCATTTCGCTTCGCCCTGACACGCCTGCTGGCGACCGCACTGGTGCTTGCGACCTTCTCTCTTGGCGTCGCTAACGCCCAGTTGGAGGGGAAAATTGCAGACAAACCAATTGCGATCTGGTACGCGCGTGACGTGACTCCCAAACGGATGGTGGACTACATGTTGGCGCTGACTGAAAGGCTGGAAATCGGCACCACGATGCGTAAAGAAATGGACGAGGAACAGGTTCGCACGCAGCTTGAAGGCATGCAGTCGGGCGTTGATCAGCCCGTTTATGGCGTCGCGTTTTACATGGTGACTGGTTTGATTCCGTCGTTTGAAATGGTCAGTTTCCAACCCGTTGTTGACGAAGATGATGCCCGTCGACTGGTGAACGGCGGCAAGGCCAACTACGGCGACAGTGGTTACATGGAAGACCTGGGCGACGGATGTTTCAAGACGGGATTTCGTTCTACAAGCTCAGCTGAGATGCCCGTTGGTTACGACGAATCGCAGATAGCGGCCAATAATCAGCAGAATGGTACATATGGTACATGGAGATATGAACAGAAGATCGTTGAGAAGGACGGGAAGAAGTTCATCGAAACCAACAATACAATGACCGAATACTGCCGCCTTTTCGACAACGTGCTTTACAAAGCTGCGTTCGAAGAGTTGCTGGTCATGGAGCTGCCATCTTCGGACTCTGTCACCAGCAACGTCAGCAGTTCGAATGATCTGGGGTTCGATGCGTACCTGGATCGAATTCCAATTGGCATCCGACAACTTGGCTGGAACATGCTTACTGCCGCCGTCGGCACGCAACTTCAGCAGCACGATGACGAATCCGACACAACGTACAACATGCGACGTTCTTCCGGTGATCTTGGCCTCGCCCTCACAAAAGCCGCGCTGTTCGATATCGACAATTCGTCCGGCTGGGCACGCTTTGCATCCGCTGACGATGACTCCCTGCGCGGCGAACTTCGCATTCGCGCTCGCAACAACAGTGAACTCACAAAGCAGCTTACGGAGGCTGCCGGGTTAAGTCAGTTTGCTCCGGTTTTGCACGACAATGCGGCCACAACCGTGCATCTGTGCGTGCGATTTCCTGAAGAAGCCCCGGCGGCGTTGCTGGCCACGGGAACCTGGTTTCAGGAAACGATCGATCGCGAATTCAACAGTGATCCCGCGATGGTGGATGCCTCACGAGTTCTCTCGGAAACACTCGCAGGCATCGCCGACCATCGTAACCTGGAATTTCTCGCAAAAATCGGTTGGTCCGAATCGTCGGGCGGAGTTTTCTACGGTGGTTTGCAGGTGAATGAAAATCCCAGACTGCTGCACAGTCTGCATCATTTCATGACGCACACAGACGGCGCTCCGCCGAATATCGGTGACATGATTATGTTGTCAGAAGACGACGGACGGCCCGTAATCCGTTTCGTCCTGCCGCAGGAAGAAGTGGAACGATTCGCCGCCCAGACCGGCTTGCGGATCAGTCATGCGTATCTGATGCACGAAGGCACTCGCCTGTGGTTTGCTGCCGGTGCCGAAAATGCGAACGAAATTCTGCGACAATCCATCGATCGCTGCAACGCAGGCGGGTTGGCGTACCGCACACCGCTGATCACAGCTAACATCGACATGGAACGTTGGTTGGCCTATCCGCAGGAAGATCCCTCCGGCATCGCTCCGTTGCCACACTGGCTGGACGAAAATGCGTGGTGGTTTCCGCCGAATCCAATGGTCTTGAGTTTCATGGGTGGTGGATTTGGTGGCGACAGCGACAAACCAAATCCCATCATGCAGCGTGCGTTCGATCTCGGCGGCGCGCAGCAGGCATCATTCACCGTGCAGGCAGACGAAAGCGGAATCCTGGTACAAGCCGCAATCGGTGAAGCGCTGGCCAACCATATGTTCGCGCGCATGATCGATGCTCAGGAAGGCATGATGAAACGCATGCAGAAAGAGGCTATGGAACGGGAAGCGTTTCAGAAGGATCTGGAAAAAGCAGCATCGAAAGTCCTCCAGCGGTCCCAAGCTCCAATGTAGCCAATTCGGACAACGCCGTGAAGTGGTAGGCCGGACCAAGCGTAGCGCCGTTCCGGCAGGTGTCTGGCAATTGCCG
>JAYSPO010001572.1:0-4510 GCA_043722015.1 Candidatus Kuenenia sp.
TTCGTATTGACGTTCCTCAATCTGCAAGCCGGTCTTCAAGCCCTGATGAAACTCTTCCACCGTCGGACGTTGCTCATAGTGTTCTATCACTTTCAGACATGCGTTGAAGCTGGACACCGATTCGGCGGTATAAAGTCCCCAACTCAATGGGGTGATGTTCTTCGGTGCGGGCGGAAATGGAAGGTACCTATCGCTTCTTTGCCAACGACAAAGTCACACCAGAACTCATTCTGTCGAAGCACTTTGAATGTACTCGCGGACGCTGTTCGCAGGAGTCGGTTGTCCTGCTCATCCAGGACACGACCGAAGTGGATCTGACGCAGTTGACCGAGCAGATGGATGGAGCCGGACCGCTCGACAACAACCATCGCTTCGGAGCGTTCGTGCATCCGTTGCTGGCGATGGATGGCAATGGCGTTCCACTGGGATTTGCGTGGGCGAAAATGTGGGCGCGCGAACTTCAACAGCCTGACCTCCAAACCATTTCAACAGCCGCCACAGCACCGGAAACAGCATCCTGGCATGATGCGGCACAAGTCACGAGCAACACCGCGCCGAACAGCACCGCGCCAAGCAGCACCGCAGCTTCGCCAGAAGTCGCAGCACTCACGAAGGCGGAGCAGAAGAAGATTCGCGATCGCGCCAAAGAGAAAAAGCGCAAACACACGCCGATCGAAAACAAGGAAAGCATCCGTTGGATTGAAAGCGTTCGAGAGGCACGCAAAGTCGCAGAAGCCTGTCCGAACACAACATGTATCTGTATCGCCGACAGCGAAGGTGACATCTTCGAACTGTTTTCAGAGTCGCGTGCAACGTCTCACGCACGTCCGCTGGACCTGCTCATGCCGTGCGATGTTGTGTTCGACGCTTCAGAATGGAAGGCGGTGTACATGGTTCGCCATAAAACATCTCCGCCGGAAGTGCCTCCCACGCTGAACATGATGATCCGCTGGATCGCAGCAATGGGCGGCCATGTGATCCGCTCGACGACGAAGGAGAATCATCCAGGCACACAGACGCTCTGGCTGGGTCTACAGCGACTCAACGATCTGGCGACCGCATGGAATTCCCACGGTCCCGGAAAAACCATCACAAATCCCCAGGATTCAACCCCGCAGAAAAGATGTGTGGTACGATGAGACGATGCGGCACCGGTCAGCAACCTTTATCTGTTTGGTCGAAAGGAAGACCTCGCGTTTGAACAACCGGTGGGCGACAATCCCCGGCACCGGCACCATGTCCGATTCTGGAAGACGGGCAAGTTGAGCGACGACGGGCGACCGCAATGGATCGGTTCTGCCGTTTACGACGAGCGGGTCGGTCTGAGCCATACGACGGGACAAATCACCCATGTGACGGCGGCCGCTGTCGATGTCGAACGCGACTACCTGTTCGCGTGCCTCGAAAAGACCGGGGACCTCAAAGAGCGCAGCGTGGAGAAGGGCTTCCACACACAGCTGGAAGGGCGCAACGGAGGAGGCGACCCGTGGCGTACTGACGGAGCTCTGTTCGCGGGGGAGATTGCAGAGTGAAGTCTGCCGAACACCTTTTCCAAAAAGCGGCAGGGGTATAGAGCTGCAGGCCGGGGAAACGCCTAATGACACTGGAGTACTTATGCACCAGTGCAGAAGTTCGTTTGTTTAACCGCGTGCCCATCGGGCCGCGCTTCGCTGCCAATCGCGGGGCGTTGCCCACGCATCTAAACGATATTATGCCAAACGACTACTGCCGAGGTGCTTACAGTGCCATTGGGGAAACGGCTGGGTGGCACTGTCGATGAAAACGGAAACAGTGTGCCACTGGCTTTGCCAGTGCATTTGGGCGTTGTTTGGATATTCGTCGTTGGACGATATTCACATGAATCGGGAGCAAGTTCGGCTGCGTCGGTCAGCCGATGGTTTCAAATGGTCCAATGCCCGGTTCCATCGTGGAGACATCGTCGATTCGGATCTGACAGTGTTACGCAAACCTGATCCTGAATGGCTTCACCCGACCTGTTTGAGATTCAACTCAGGGAAGCACTGGCAGAGCCAGTGGCACACATTCAATGACCTCCCGGAAATTGATCCTACCAGTGCCACCCCGCCGGAAATCCATCAAGGAACCGGCGAATATCTGCCGTCCCTGGCGGGACTCTCAGGACATTTTGTATACTCAAAGATATTTCCCATGCGTGGCTAAACGCATGGAGCGACTTCCACGAAATAGACCGCGAATTTACGATCAGGAATGCTGTTCCGTTTCAATTTTGACAGACCAGAAAGGACCAGGAAGGCGAAGAAACTTGTTGCATCCGGCGTATTAATCGTAACTGCATTGTTCTCAGCGCCAGCCACTACCCAAGCCCAGCAAATCACAGGCACGCCTGGTTCACGCGGTGCCACGACCTCCATTGATGGCAAACAGCTTCCCGCGCCGGACGCGAAATTCGGCGGCGTGATCAGGAACGAGGCCCTGCAATCGAAGCCATGGTGGGCGCCGCGCATTGTGCCGCCGAAGAACGCCCCCAATGTGCTGCTGATTATCACCGATGACTCCGGGTTCGGCGTGCCGAGCAATCCACGGGCTTCCCCGGTTACAACAGCATCATCCCCGAGGACAAGGCCACCATCGGGAGGATGCTTAAGGATAACGGTTACGCCACGTCCTGGTTTGGCAAGAATCATAACACACCGGCACCCGATGCCACACATGCGCCGCATCATCCAACGAAGGAATGGGTAAAGAAGATCAGCGACTTGCATCTCTTCGACAAAGGCTGGAACAAGGTTCGTGAGCAGATTTTTGAAAACCAGAAGCGACTGGGTGTGATCCCGGCGGACACGCAAATGGAGCCGTGGCCAAAGGATCTCATCAAGAACTGGGATGACTGCACGCCCGATGAGAAGAAACTCTACATCCGGCAGGTGGAAATCTTCGCCGCTTATGCAGCCTACAATGACAGTGAAATCGGGCGCGTCATTCAGGCTGTCGATGACATGGGCAAGCTGGACAACACGCTCGTCATCGACATCAACGGTGACAACGGTACCAGCGCGGAGGGTGGTCCCACGGGCACTCCGAATGAAGTTGCATTCTTCAATGGCGTCAGCGTTCCAATCGAGGATCAGATGAAGTGGTATGACGTCTGGGGCACGGAGCAAACGTACAACCACATGTCGGCGGGCTGGTCCTGGGCTTTCGATACACCTTTCAGCTGGTTCAAGCAGAACGCTTCGAAGCTCGGCGGCATCCGGCAAAACATGGCGATCTCGTGGCCGGCGCGGATCAAGGACAAGGGTGCGCTTCGCGAACAGTTCTGCCACGTCATCGATATCGTCCCCACGATCCTTGAGGCCAGCGGTATCTCGGCCCCCGAGACCGTGGACGGCATCAGGCAAAGCCCGATCGTGACTGCGGCGGGTGACAGGTACCATATTCCGGTCACTTCCCTGCCTTTTTCTTCGCCGGTTTCCGCTCGTTCCGCGGAACGAATACACTACTTCTCCAGATGCTGTTTCAGTCGATCAAAGGCTTGACTCCACGCATTACGCAGTCCGTCAGCTTCGTGGCGGTTCTGGATCCGCTGGTGCATCAGGGTCAGACCCGACTTGCCTTTTCCTTTGTCAGCGATCGTGACATCCACCAGGGTCGGCGCTTCCGCGTCCGCATGATTGCACGTAAAACGAAGGTCTTTGTTGACGCGCACGCGCTGGTACTCGCCAGAATTCCCATCACCGTCGGTCCATTTTCCGCGTTCCGTGACATCAACTTTCATTTTCGCACCGAACCACTGAGACAATGCTCCGGCATCGGTCCATGCGGCATAGACGTCGGCAACCGGCGCGGCAATCGTCTTTGTCGAGCAGATGTTATACCCCTCGGTACGTCCGTCTTTCTTGTTAACCACTTTGTGGGCGCGCTCGTATTCCACCCAGATCGTGGTCGCCCACCAGATATCCGTGCTCGTCGCACCGGTCGATTCCGTGATCCAGGCCACTGCGTCACGTCGTTTCTGGTTCAACTCAGGCTTCGCATCCAGCGCCGCAAACCACTCTTTCAGCCCCTTGCCGGTGGCTTTCTTACAGGCGGTCTCGGTGACTGGGAAATCAGATTTGTATTCGACGAGCATGACCTGGATTCCTGCAGAGGATTGGTGGATTCGGAAGAAATTGCGGTTGGATTCGAATAGCGGTCGACCGCAGGGGACTCAAAGCAATTTGGCATGCAGTGCTGTTGGCGAGCATCGACTTCGCGATGTCCAGAATCTCGCTGCGGTTCTGATGGCCAACTACCAGAAAGACGGCATGCATCGATTCTGGTTCAATATGTAACCAATATGTTACCTATTGTCGCTGAGCGACGTCAATGGGGCGAATGAATTTTTCTGACTCTACTGGATTCTATGTGCTGACTGTTTGAACCACGAATGAACCCAGCGCGGGCTTCGCCCGCAACCCAAAGTAGCCATCACGCTCCGCCGTGATGAGCATTTGTCAGTCGACATTCATCAACCGAGACAGTTTTCCAC
>JAYSPO010001573.1:0-10331 GCA_043722015.1 Candidatus Kuenenia sp.
CATGATCGGCGTTCATCAATGGTTCGTCTCAGCGATTCAATTCTCCGTGAGCCCCGCGTAGAAAGCCATACCCAGCCGCCAAGACGGCCTCGCATCGAAGAGAGGGTACGGTGCCTGTCACTGGAAACTCTCGAAGAGAGGGTACGGTGCTGTCACTGGAAACTCTTCAGATTTCAGACACGGCACCACTCGAGAAGGGCTCGACTCGGAGAGTCAAGTTACAACAATCGCGGCTATACGCGATGTGCCACGACAATTGTCGCTCGACCCGAGATTCTGGCGAAAAATATCACGCGGGGAGCTGCAGTGCCGGTCGGGAGTTGCCGACGGACCGTGTCTGCATTCGTGGGAATGCGGCGACACTTGATCTCGTAATGCGTCGATGGCGCAGTTCGCAGATGTTGCTTGAGATCTTTCAGATTTCCTGAAAGCACCGCTTCGATCCGGAATGCCGTGACGAAGCCGGACGTCACACATTCAGAGCCCGTGAGATACTCCTCTTCCGCGTCCAGCCGCTGGATCGAATACTGTTCCGCCATCACATCAAGCAGCCCCGATCTCACGATTGCGGGATCAGGATCGAAAATGTATTCAGCCGCAGCTGGAACAACATTCGTCCATGCCGAAAGCGGGTCTGCACTGATCGTTTCGCCTGTCGGCAACGCGGTTGCGCGAAAGGCGTGTTCACCGGCCAGACTTCCGAACCAGACCGTCGCTTCGCGACATTCGCCCTTCAGACTGATGAGTTCTATTTCACAGCCAGGAAACTTCTGCAGAAAATTGCTGGCCGGACTGACTTTGATCCCACCACCTGCCGCCGTGCGTGTCAACTTCTGCATCCATTCCAGACTCGGCTGATAGAGTTCCAGACGCTTCGTGGGGCGATCCCGTCCGGATCGACGATCAGGATCGACATGGACAATTTTGCCGGCCCAGTCAAGGCTCGTCACGTCAGCGCATTGCGTCCGAATATGTTCTGACCGATGCCAGATCGCGGCATTCCATTCGGTTCGCAGGCACATCGCTGCGGCGGTGTCGATCGCCGTGACCTGCGCATGCTCAGCAATGGCCGCCGCATCCACCCCGATTCCGCAACATAAGTCCGACACGCTGGCAGACTGCGAAAACCGTTTGGCTTTGTGCGCCGCCACTTCCCGTGAAGTGCATTGTTCCAGTCCCACGCGCGTCAACCACAGCTGATCTGCATCGGGCAGTAAGTCTGTCGCACGCTGCCGAGCTTCATGCACAGACAATGCCGCGCGGACGAGCTCCTCGTCAAATGTTTCCCTCAGCTTGCGCTGGCTGCTGAGTTCTGTCGGAGTGCTGGCTGAGATCGCTGCAAAAATCTCCGGACAGTCCTTCAGCCGCCGTAACAGAAAAGATTCTTCGTCCGCGTCAAAATATGTCTGATCTGTCATCAACCGGATTTCTTTTTCATGCGAACGATTCCGTCCCAGTCGGCGGGCGATTTGCGATCATGCTGCGTAATTAACATGGAAAGGTAGTCCTGAGCACGGTCTTCAGCGGGCATCCGATGCAGGAATTTCCACGCTTCTGACCAATTGCCTGAAATAAACGACGCGACACCTTTTTCGAAATCTGCCAGGTGCTGATCCGTGAGCGACGGACTGCGAGATTCGGGTGGCACAAGTTCGCTCACCATCAATGTCCGCTCCATACCATACGGCAGGACCTGCAACAAACGACGTACGCGCCCTTCATCCCTGGGAAGTTTCTCACGAATCTGCTTGTCGAGGAATTCGTCGATCAGGATCGAAACATGCAGTTCCCGTGTCATGCTTTCAAGGCGACTGGCAAGGTTGACGACCGGCCCGAACACGGTCACCTTGACCTGTTCCCGCGTTCCGATCTTCCCGGCAACTGCACGTCCATGAGCGATGCCGATGCTTGTTTCAAAATCTTTGAGCGGATGATCAGGGTCAGCCTGAGCCCTGCTGAATTCTTCCCGAATCGCCAACGCCGCACGGCAGGCATTCAGGGGCGCTTCTTCCGACGCAATCGGCCAGCCCCAGAATCCAAGCGCCGCATCGCCCTGAAAGTCGCCGGTGACACCGCCGAAACGCAGAATCTGACTGGTCATCACTTCCAGTGCCAGACTCACGCATTCCAGCAGCGCGGTCAGGTTTTCGGATTCTTCTTCAGCCCGATGACTGAAGCCACGCAGATCACAGAACAGCACCGTCACATCGCACTCACGCGGTTCCAGCATGGATGTGTCAAGATCCCGGCCCAGCGCTTCCAGAATGGGCGGCGAAAAGAACTGACGCAGGCCGGACTGCTGACGTTCCAGCCGACGTTGTCGCTGCAGTGATCCGACGATATCCGCAATGAACTCCGTAAACTTGATATCCGCATGCAACCGTCGTTCATGGGAACTCGCAGCCTCCGGCAGACTTCGGCCTGTGACATACAGAGCGCGGTCGCCTGTGATGTCGGGGAACGGCGTGCAAAACGCCCAGCCGTAACCTGCCACCTGAGTGTACTGATCCGTGTTGGTTTCGGTGTTGTCCCAGATGTGCAGAATCGTCGTCTGCTGTTCCATCGCGTTGGAAATCAAACGCACACTGGGTTGCATGAGCATCCCTGTTTCGAAACGCTGCTCCTGATGAAACACACGGGGCCGCAACGTGTCAGAAAGCCCCACGATGGCCACGCCGTCGGCGTTCTGGACTCCGGCGAGCACAAGGCTGGCCAGTCGAATGTGCAGATCGCGTTCAACCCCGGATTCACGGATCACCGCCGGAAGACTTGTGAGCACTTCAATCCGCTTGGCCGCATCGTCATAGCGAACTCGCTGGAGTTGCTGACGATCAATCGCCAATTGCTGGATGGGCTGGCGACCGGGCGAATCGCTTTGACTCACCTGCTGGACTTCAAAACGCGTTGAACCAATCACGAAGGCATCGCCGGAGGCAAGATTCGCCTCGGACACGACCAAGCCATCCACAAAGACGGGATTGGATGTGTCGGCCAGTTTGCGGAGCGTCACACCATCCGCTGTGGCACTCAGTTCCACATGACGACGCGAAATGCGTTCATCCCAATCCGCGTGCAGATTCGCATCATCGCCGCGTCCGAGAACGTACGTGTCACCGCCCACGAGCAGGAACTCGCGATCCAGGCGGCGTCCGTTGTGAAAAGCCAGCACGCGAAACATGTCTAAGAACCCCTAACAAGTCAGGTCGCTGGATTCGCAGGAATTCAGATATGGGGCTGAATTCCTGCGAATCCAGCTACGAAGTGAGGTCTGGTTCGGGGTTCTGAATCATTCCATTCCGCCGACTTCTTTCATCTCCAGCTGTTTCATTTTACGATACAGGTTGGATCGATGCAGGCCTAGCATCTTAGCGGCGTCGGTCATATTGTCGGTGCAATGATGAATCGTGCGTCGGATAAAATCCCGCTGAAATATGCGTGTTGCTGCATCCATACCCAGGTCCAGTGCAGGCAGTTTCAAATTGTCAGATTCAGGACTCAACATGAACGCCAGATCCTCTGGTTCCACGCGATCCGTGGGGCACAGGAATGCGATGCGCTCCATCAGATTGCGTAGTTCGCGAACGTTGCCCGGCCAGCCATGCGACTGCAAACGTCGTCGGGCTTCGGATGACAACTGCAACAGCGGCCTTTTTGCCTGCACGGCGAAGCGACGCAGGAAGAATTCCGCCAGCGGCAGGATGTCTTCCGGGCGTTCACGCAGCGCTGGCAGATCGAGAGTGACAACTCCCAGGCGATAATACAGATCTTCGCGAAACTTTTTTGCGCGGACGGCTTCGCTCAGATTGGAATTCGTCGCGGCGATGATGCGCACATTGATGGGAATCGTTTGCGAACCACCGACGCGCGTGATCACTTTCTGTTCCAGCACACGCAACAGTTTTGCCTGTCCACCGACGCTCATATCGCCGATTTCATCCAGAAAAAGTGTGCCACCGTCCGCGAGTTCAAACTTACCCTGCCGCATGTCCCGGGCATCCGTAAAGGCACCGCGTTCGTGGCCGAAGAGCTCGCTTTCCAGCAGCGATTCTGTCAGCGCGGCACAGTTCACGGCGACGAACGGACAGTTCGCGCGATTGCCTTCGTAATGCAGGGACTGCGCGACAACTTCTTTGCCCGTCCCGCTTTCTCCCAGAACCAGAACCGGCAGATCCGTGGATGCCAGCCGGCGGACGGTGTCGCGCAGAGCGGAAATGGCCATGCTGTCGCCAACGATCGACACGCCTTTCGTCACTTGCTCGGCCAGCTGGCTGTGACTGCGATGCAGCAGGTTGCGTTCCTGAAGATTCCTCAGTGCGACAGCGGCCTGGGTTCCCAGCTGCGACAGGCATTCAATGTCGTCCTGAGTAAACGGACGATTGTCTTTCTGATTGATCGCTTCGAACGCGCCGACAATGTTGTTCTGTGCATCTCGCAGCGGGACGCAGATCAGATTCCGAGTTCGATAACCATGCTTTCGATCAACCTCCTGATTGAAACGCGGATCTTCGTAGGCATCATCGACGTTGATCGATTTTCCCGTACGCAGCGTTTCACCCACAATGCCTTCGCCCGCCGGCAGCCGCAGCGATGAATTCCTGACACCCAGGGCAGGGCGAGCTTCCACTTCATTGCGGTCGCGATCCCACAGGAAAATACTGCTGCGATCGCAATTCAGCAGCCGGGTGGCTTCGAGCGCGATAAGTTCCAGCAAGGGCGCCGCGTCTTCGGCCATCGACAGACGCGAGGCAATGCTCAGCGTGGAACGCAATCGTTCGACCTGCTTCCGAGTTCGCAGTTCGTGATCGACCAGTGTCAGCGCCATCGATAACGATCGAGCCATCATCAGCCCGGATTCGGCAAGGTCATCGTCCGCATGGCGTCCGGCGGTGACCAGCAGATGTGCAAATGGCGAATTGGCGGTGAGCGAAAATGCCGCAAGGATTTTGCCCTGTTCTGTACGGCTCACACCAGCCGCATCCCGATCAAGCGCTTCATCCCACAACGAAACAGGACGGACAGACATCGCCTGCTGACCATGTTCGGCGATCACATCCCACCCGGGTCCGGGAACCCGTTGAGCCAGACCAATCCACTGGACCGACAATTCCGAGGAAATTTCAGACAATGCCGTACGAATAAAGGCGTCAAAAGTCTGAACTTTGAGTGCATCCGACAACAATTTTCCACTCAACTGCATCAGCGTTCCGCTGGCTGAACCCGGCGACAACATTGAAACCTGCGACAACGTCTTCCATTCAATTCCAGCCACATCATGATCCTTCATGAACTTTGCGATCGTCCGCCGTGCGATCTGTACTCAATTCCACTATTCACTTCGGCGTATTTCGGTCATCTCGATTCCCATTGCGATGCACTGAAGCCATCGATATGACAACCACAGACTCAAGAGCGCCATCCGGATGACGGCACGTAAGGTTAACCGACGAATCAAAACCGTCAATCGGCTTTCGGGGAATTTGAGCGTGTTGTCACTGAACGCAGATTTGGCAAGCGGGAGAAGAGATTCTGGCGTTGTGAGTTCAAGAGGCCCGTTCGAACTTATCGCACAACGGCACACTGGGGTTTTCGTCGCGCAGCAGGTCACTCAACGTCGTGGCACGAAAGGCATCTTCCATGGATTGCAGGGCTTTATCCATGCGAAAATGCAATGCGCATAACCGAGTCCCGTGTGACTTCAGGTCCAGCGGGCATTGATTGATGCGTTTGATCGGATCAACTGCGTTCACGACGTCGAGAATCGTCAATTCATCCGGCGACTGAGCCAGCGAAACACCGCCGCCGATTCCTCGTTGAAGATGGACGATGTTCTTTTCTTTCAGTCCTTGCAGCACTTTCGCCAGGTACGCAGGCGGCACCTGCGTAACTTCAGCAATCGCGGCCGTCGTCTGTGGTTCAGGAGCCCGCATGGCGAGATGCACAACTGCTCGCAGTGCGTATTCAACAGTCTGAGACAGCATGATGACTTTCCACAAAACAGCCTGATCTGCGATCACGGTCAGACGATCCTCAATCGCAGCGGCCTAACCTCCATTGTGAACTATTCCCGCCAGAGCTTGAAGTTCGTTGTTCAGCAATACGACAAGATTGCCGGATATCACACTCGAACCAGAACGCCAGGCTCTTGGGTTGCAAGTCAGTTACTGCGATCGATAACCTGCGTGGGTGGTTGTGGAAATTGTTAACATCAGGCCATTACGCGAAGGAATTAAATCCATGTCGGACGTTCGAAAAGGTGCAGTGACATTGAAGGGCAATCCAGTAGACCTTGCTGGCAAAGCACTTGCTGTCGGCTCGAAGGCACCGGAATTTTCGCTGCAGAACAGTGGACTTGAAGAAGTCACACTTGGCAGCAGCAACGGCAAGATTCGGATCATCGCCACCATTCCGTCGCTCGACACACCCGTCTGTCACGCGGAAACCAGGAAATTCAACGATCAGGCAGCTGCGTTGTCCAACGTCGAAATTCTCGTTGTCAGCATGGACCTGCCGTTCGGTCAAAAGCGATGGTGTGGCGCTGAGAACGTTGACAAAGTGAAGACTCTGAGTGCCCATCGCTGCACCAAATTTGGCGAAGACTACGGCGTCCTGATCAGTGGCGGCAAGCTCGACCGCTGCCTCTGCCGCGCGGTGTTCGTGATCAGCGCTGATGGGACCGTGAAGTATGCCGAGTACTGCGGCGAAATTGCCGAACATCCGAATTACGACGCCGTCCTCGCAGCCGCGAAGTAATCGTTTGTCTGTCACATAGACACGTCACAGGAATCCCATGAGCCCCAACTATCAGGCACGCCGCGCGAAGTTGCGACGAGCATTGAAAAAGGCAGATTTGGAAGTTGATGGCCTGATCATCAGCGGCTTAGCGAACGTGCGCTATTTGACGGGGTTCACCGGGGATTCTTCGTGGTTGTTTCTGAGTTCGACCAGTTGTGTTTTGCTGAGCGATACGCGTTACGAAACGCAGTTAGCGGATGAGTGCCCAGGCTTGGACGTCGAAATTCGTGACTCCGGCAGCACGATCAATGATCTTGCCGCAAAGGTTGTCGCGCATGCCAGATCGAAGCGAGTGGGGTTCGAAGCCGACCACACTACGGTCACTCAGCACGGCTCGCTGGCCGAAAAGATGACGAGCGCCACGCTGATCGCCACAAGCGGTCTCGTGGAACGGCTGCGTGAAGTGAAAGACCAGTGGGAACTGACACAAATTCGGGCCGCGATTGAGTATGCTCAGCGTGGCATCGGCGTTGTGCGAAGTTCGCTTCGTTCTGATCAGACGGAGACCGAGATTCGATATTTGCTCGAAGCCGCCATGCGGAGTTTCGGGGCGACCGGTACAGGCTTTGAACCGATCGTGGGTGTTGGTCCTACGGCTGCATTGCCGCACGCTCATGCAGGGACGCGACGCATTGCTGAACATCCCGTGTTGCTGATCGACTGGGGTGCGTCCACAGATTCGGGATACCGGAGTGATCTGACCCGTGTGTTCATCACGGGCAAGCCGACGAAGCAGATGGAACTGGTTTACAAGACAGTACTTGCCGCCCAGCAAGCCGCGATTCAAGCAATTCGCCCTGGTGCGAAGTGTGCGGCTGTTGATAAAATTGCCCGAAGCCTGATTGAGCGGGCGGGATTTGGAAAATACTTTGGACATGGTCTTGGCCACGGTTTCGGACTGGAGATTCATGAATCGGTGCGTGTCAGTCCCATTTCTGAGCAGGAATTCGAAGTTGGAATGGTGGTGACCATGGAACCAGGTATCTATTTGCCGGGCAAATTCGGCGTGCGAATCGAGGATGATATTCTGGTCACAGCCGATGGAAATGAAGTTTTGTCGAATCTTGAACGGGAATTCGAACAGGCAATCGTTCCAATCCTTGCATAAATCGCAGCATTTCACGATCCTGCATCCACTTTTGTTTGACCCGTACAGGACGTTGCAGGAAACGTCCGGAGGCAATTTTGAAATGGCAAAACCTGTGGAAAACGAAGAAAAAAGCGACTCTTTCGATCTGGACCGGATTCGGAAACTGCTGCAATTGATGGAGAAATTCGACGTTTCTGAAATCAACCTTCAGAACGATGACGAATCATGGAAAATCCGCCGTGGGCCACGCGTCGCTTATGCTCAGCCTGCCGCGTCACAGGGATATGCGATGCCGACGATGGCAGCACAAGCGGCACCTGCAGCTGCTCCGGCAGCAGCGGCACCTGCGGCAGCAGCTGTTTCGACCGGCGTGACCATCAACGCACCCACGGTGGGAACGTTCTATTCTGCGGCCAGTCCGGAAGACGCGCCGTTTGTTGCCGTCGGTACAGTGGTCAAACCGGACACCGTCATTTGCATGATCGAAGCGATGAAGGTGTTCAACCAGATTCTGGCAGAAAAGTCCGGACGTGTTGTCGAGATTCTTGTGGAAAACGGGGACGCTGTTGGTTTCGGTCAGCCGCTGTTTCGCATTGAACCAGGGTAATTGAACAGCGTCAGTTTCACGTTTTCAGGCTTCTCAACGGTTATCCCATGTTTCAAAGAATTCTGGTTGCGAACCGCGGCGAAATCGCCCTTCGAATCATTCGCGCGTGTCGCGAACTTGGAATCGAAACGGTCGCCGTCTACAGCGAAGCCGATCGCGGCGCTCACTATCTGCAACTGGCGGACGAGGCGTGGTGCATCGGACCTGCGCCGGCATCCGACAGCTATCTGCAGATCAACCGTATCATCAGCGCGGCAGAAATCGGCAACGTCCAGGCCGTACATCCGGGTTACGGATTCCTTGCCGAGAACGCTCACTTCGCGGAAGTCTGCCGCAGCTGTAACATTGAATTCATCGGCCCGCCAGTGCTGGCCATGCAGCAACTCGGCGACAAAGTCAGTGCTCGCAAAATCGCCATGAAGGCGGGTGTGCCCTGCGTGCCTGGCAGCGACGGACTGGTTTCTGATGTTAATGAAGCGGTGAAGGTGGCGGATCGCATCGGCTATCCGGTACTGATCAAAGCGACGGCTGGCGGCGGTGGCAAAGGGATGCGTGTTGCCGGTAACGAAATCTCCCTGCGCGCCGGATTGCAGGCGGCTTCGGCAGAAGCAGAGAAAGCCTTCAAGAATGCCGGAGTGTACATTGAAAAGTATGTCGAACGTCCGCGCCACGTCGAAGTCCAGATCCTGGCCGACAATCACGGCAACGTCGTGCATTTGTTTGAACGCGACTGTTCGATGCAGCGGCGTCATCAGAAGCTGATCGAAGAAAGCCCGGCTCCGAAGTTGCCGGAAGAAGTCCGTCAGCGCATTTGCGACTGTGCGGTCAATCTGGTCCGCGAATCCGGATACACAAATGCCGGCACGTGCGAGTTCATTGTCGATAAGAATTACAACTTCTACTTCATCGAAGTCAACGCGCGGATTCAGGTAGAACATCCGGTGACGGAACTGGTCACGGGCATCGATCTGATCAAGCAGCAGATTCTGGTGGCGGCGGGAGAAAAACTGCCGTTCACTCAGGCTGACATCCGCCACACTGGCTGTGCGATCGAACTGCGAGTCAACGCAGAAGATCCGGAGAACAATTTTCGCGGCAGTCCAGGAACAATCACGAAGCTGCGACTTCCCGGCGGTCCGGGCGTGCGGTTTGATTCACATGTTTACGAAGGGTACACGATCAGTCCGTACTATGACTCCATGATCGGCAAACTGATTGTCCATAAACCGACGCGGGACGAGGCCATTCAGTGCATGCGTCGCTGCCTGCATGAATTTGTCATCGAAGGCATCGCCACGACGTTGCCGCTGGCGAAACGCATGTTCAATCATGCCAACTTCGTGGACTTTTCGATCGACACGACGTTCGTGGAACGGACGTTTTAGTTATGCTGCTGTGCGGCCTTGGCAAAAGTTTGCGGTCCGGCTTCCTGCAGGCCTGAACCCGTGGTTTACGGCAAGGTTTTGTGCGATGGTGTGTGGCAGCCTGATCTGCGACCACGCATTCAACTTTTCAAATTTCAAATCTGAAATTTCAAATTCGAAATTTTCCTGACTCTTCTGGATTCTATGTGCTGACTGTTTGAACCACGAATGAACACGAATCAACCCAGCGCGGGCTTTGCCCGCAACCCATGGTTGAAGACGAAACTCAGGAACATTGACGACGGGAAAATGAAAAGCAGAAAAATTGATAGCAGAAAAATGTCGGCTTTCTGCATCCTGAATTCTTTGCAGGGAAATGCATGGCACAAAAGTCTTCAACACGTGCTTTGTATTTTTCTGCAATAAATGTTTCTGCCACACCAGAGCTGACTTCTGCAAACGGAGCCCTGGAAATCGT
>JAYSPO010001574.1:0-2947 GCA_043722015.1 Candidatus Kuenenia sp.
GCGAGAAATGACGTTGAACTCCTGCCAGGTGAAGGTCAACGAGTAGTCACCGGCAGGCAATCCGTCGCCGGACTCATAAGTCGAAATCGAAAATTTACCGGCGGCATCGGTTTCCGTCGAGGAAACTGTGGGATGCGCAGTATCAGGCCCTGCGGCTGGATGACACTGTATCTGAATTCCAGAACCTGGCGGTAGTCCGTCAACTGTCACCGTGCCATTCGCGGGAACGGTGGCTTTACGAAATGGCGGCTCTTCACCGCAGCCGAGACTCAAAACCAAAATCATTAACAGCGGGAAAAAAATTCGAAGTGACATAAAATCCCTACTTCCAGGTAATATCACGAGATGAATGATCCGAAATCAACTTACAAAGAAAAATGCCCGCCACCAATGCGACGGGCATTCTGTATTCATTGACGGAAATCATCCGATTAGTATTCTCCGACAATCTCGCCTTTCCCCATAGTTACCAGCGATGCGAACGTGACCTGGGCCACGTTTTCGCTTACGAATCTGACGGCGCCGTCTGCCATGGCAAACTGGCAACCACCTGTATGAAAACTATGGAAGCCGTTGCCGCGAATATTTGTACACATTGCACAAGGACCACCATTGCCGGTCCCATCATAGAGTGAGCCCTGCAGCCAATGTTCAAAGACCAGTGCATCTGGCCAGGAGCCACCATTTGTCTGCCCAAGAATTGCCGGCAGATTTGCGACTTTGGACTTATAGTACAGCTTAACACCACCCGTGCGTTCGCCGAACAGGAATGTGTTCGAAGTGCCGTCGGTAATATCTCTCATGGAACTTCGGCTGCCCGACACTCCTGCCTGGCGAAAGACACCGTTGCGGTCGCCGCCCTGATTGAAGTTGTATGCAATATCTCCGAAAGCGGCACGTATACCCGTCGTTCCGCCGTAGTCAGTTCTTCCACCCTTCCATGTGCAGTTGGTTGAAGGCCAACCACCAGGAAAGGCACCACGGGGATAAAGATAATCGTCGGTCTGATTACCCACGCTGGAAGCGCACAGAAACGCGGGAATGATCGTTGCAGCAAGGGCCACATTCTTTGCATGAATGACCGGATCGTATCCAGTTGGCCCTGCAAACATCGGCACATTCTGATCGATAGACTGAAATAGGTTTGCCTGTTCAATATACGGTAAGATTGAGGTCAGGACATTTCGTGTGACGTGGTTGGGTGGAGCAAAAATGTATCCAGGAGGAAACGTATTTGCAGTGTCATGGTAGTTGTGAACAGCAAGTGCCAATTGTTTCAGATTGTTCTTGCACTGCGTCCGCCGAGCAGCCTCGCGAGCCTGCTGCACGGCGGGCAGCAGCAAGGCAATCAGAATGGCAATGATGGCGATTACCACCAACAACTCAATCAGCGTAAATCCGCGTTTCCGCCTCGTTAGTGATCTCATGTCCATAACTCCCGAGAAAAAAGAAGAGAAACATAAACGTCCATAACACTGTTATCTTGTCCATGAATAGCCAAGAATGGAAGTCATCTCTTCCGAGAAATCCACTAATTTTAGTATCCTGATGAAAATCGAAATTCACAGATTAAGGATTGAAACGATGCCGAATCGCCTGTCAGGGAATCTGACTCCAGGAATCGTGCTCATTGCCGCCCTCAGCATCACGAACCTGTGTTTCTCCGCAGATGACTCTGCGGATTCGTTACCGGTTTACTCAGCGGAGTTCGTATTTCCCTACAACGCTCAGCACAACCATGCACCGGGGATTGCAGAGCTGGCGAATGGTGAACTGATCGTGTCATGGTATCGCGGCAGTGGAGAACGTTCGGCAGATGACGTGGCCGTGTTTGGAGCCAGACGCAACGCGGGTGCCGCAGACTGGAGCGAAACGTTTTTGATGACGGACACACCTGGGTTTCCGGACTGCAACACGGCGATGATGGCCGATGCAAAGGGCCGCCTTTTTCTGTTCTGGCCCGTCATCCTTGCCAACAGCTGGGAGTCGTGCCTGACGCACGTGAAGGTGAGCGAAGATCCATCTGGCAGCGGTTGTCCGGTGTGGAATCGCGACGACACCATTTTGCTCAAGCCAGATGACTTTTCCGGCGAAGCGATCAAAACGCTCGATCAGCTACTGGCAGTCTTGCCGATTCCGCTCCCGGAAAAACAGAAAGCAGAAATTGATGAGGCCAAAGCAAAGCTCAGTCAAAAATTGTATCAACGTCTCGGCTGGCAGCCACGTTGCAAGCCGACGGTACTGCCATCCGGTCGCATTCTGTTGCCTCTGTATACAGATACGTTTTCAATTTCCATCATGGCGATCAGTGACGACGGCGGTTCCACATGGTTCGCCAGTAAACCGCTGCTCGGCTTCGGTGCGATCCAGCCAGCAGTGCTGCGTCGCGACGATGGAACCCTGGTCGCATACATGCGGGAAAACGGATTCACCGGACATGTTCGCGTTGCCAAATCGACAGACGATGGCATCACATGGGGGGCCGTCGGCATCAGCGAACTCATCAACCCCGGTTCCGGCCTTGACGGTGTTCGCCTGAAAAACGGCCACTGGATTCTGGTCCACAACGACACTCAGTCCGGTCGCAACAGGCTGGCCGTCAGTCTTTCAACCGACGAAGGCCAGACCTGGACAACATCACGCTATCTGGAAGACCAACCCAAAGGCTCGTTCCACTACCCATGCGTGATTCAATCGACCGATGGTATGATCCACTGTGTCTACAGTTACTTCTGCGACGAAGGCAAAACAATGAAACATGCTGCCTTTAATGAAGCGTGGATACTCGCCGAATCAGCAGCCTCAGAAAGTAAATCAAAATGAAGCCGGGACCTGTTGTCGTGTTCGTGACCTTGCTGGTGATTGGCCTTGCCGACGTCCGAGCCGGGGAGTTCCAGTCGGCGGCAGCGATCCGCAACTGTATGATCCACGGATGGCTGTGATTCAA
>JAYSPO010001575.1:0-2370 GCA_043722015.1 Candidatus Kuenenia sp.
AAAAAAGCCACGTATTTCGCCAAGTAGTTTGACAGGAATCCACCAGGGATGGGTCAGGTGGAACTTCGTACGGACCGAACGAAAAAGACGACTGAGACAGTAGACAAAGGCTGCTGTTGGTGCCCCTTCGAGCATCGCGAAATAGTAATCTCCAACACTGTGCTCCGGACGAGCACTGATCAAGTGCTTTCCGAAACTGCGAGTCCCCCCGCGGGCAGCGGCCAGATGTCGGATCGATGCCTTCGGCTCATAACGGATTATGCCTTGGGTGCGAGAAAGCCGCCGAGCAAACTCTGTCTCAAATCGGTACGCGACGCCTACAAAGTTTTCGTCAAACCCACCGGCCGCAAGAGCTGCAGTGCGATTCACCGACAGATTGCCTGCCATCACGTTCTGCACAGTTGCAGGTTGTGTCGATCGAAAGCAAAACTGCAGATCGGCGTCCAAACCAGACTGGTACGGCAGGTGATCTACATCCACAGGTTCTTCGCCAGGCTGTAACACCTGCCCTACCACAGCGACCGCGTCTGAGCTGCGATAGGCTTCGAGATGCCGACCAATCAGATCCGGAGCCGGAATGATGTCATCGTCCACAAAGAGTACCAGGTCACCGGTCGCCTCCCGCAACGCTCGATTCATAGCCTGAGGAATGGACGGAGCCTGATGTAGTAATCGGATGCATCCCTGTCTGGCCAAATCATCTAGCCGAGCGATCGTCGTGGGTTCATGCTCCGGCGTCTGGTCAACCACGATCAATTCTGCAGCAGCGGGCGAAAGCCCGAGCAACAGGTCCAGTGTTTCGATCAAAACCGTTTCTCGGCCGAACGTTGGGATCGCCAGTGTCAGACGCTTCACCGTTTCTGTTGCCAGATCAATAGTCCCGGCTTTCACGACGCCCATCGTTCTTGACACAACAAGGCCTTGAATGCAGGCAGATCGTTATGGACGCGGAAAACAGTTCGTCGAGGGATTTCCAGCAAGCTGCTTTTCCGGTTCAACCGGCCTGGTTCGACAGTGGCCACTGCCGAATAACCACACCGCTGACACAGTTCCGCATCCGAGAACAGAAACGAATTGAACGGAAAACTGAAACTCGTCACAGGCGATCCCAGATGCCGTTCCAGACACTGCTTCGATTCAACTAATTCTGTCTCAAACTCAGACTGTGTCAACGTCTGCCGCATCGGATGATTGACCGTATGGCTGCCAATTTCGTGTCCTGACGCCACGGCTTTTCGAAGGTCGTCCCAAGTGCCATACAGTCCGGCATGCTCTGAAACTGGAATTGGCCCAAATTGCTCGCGAAGCCGGTGGAGGATTGGACGCACCTGAACTGGTGTCAGTAAATGCCGCCACGTCCAGGCGACACCTCTTGAACGGACAACATTACCAATCACTTCTCCCACCAGCCGCGTTGAAACATCCCGAGCTGCTGCCTGGCTCAGGTACCAGCAGATTTGATGGTCCCAATTGCATTCGACCGCTTCGACCAGGCCAGACGCCACAAAGAACACCGCCGGGATTCCAGCCTGATCCAAAATCGGCTGGGCCATGCGAAAGTTATCGGCGAATCCGTCGTCAAACGTGACCACAACGCCAGCTTCATCCGGCTCAGGATATTGCCCGGCGGCAATCTGCTGCAGCGTAAAGAAGCGACAGCCAAGTTCCTTCAGCAGATTCAAATGACGTTCAAAGGAAGCGGGCCGAGTGACCGGGACGCCGCCCTGCTCGATCCACGCACGGTCATTGTCCTGAACAACCCGATGATAGAGCAGGCACGTGATTTTCCCCTCGATGATTCGGCGTAAGCCATCTGGCGTTCTCCAACCATCCAGTGTTCGGCCCAGCTTCTTTGAAACACGGTCCAGCAATGTGAGGGTCATACCGCCGGATGCCTCCACAGACTTGTAGAAACATCCGGCGTAATGATGCGAGCGGTCGCATCAAACTCCTGCTGAAATCGAAGGTAAATGTCCAGAAGTCCCTGGTCATGCAGGCGACGATTCGCGAGAACCCGCTGGATCGGCGAGTATTGGTATCCAGTGCGTTTCAAGAACTCTCGCCCCTTAGTCCACTGTTTAACCCGTGGAATACTTTGGCCAGCCTCCATCTGACGCAATGCCAGGCACAGCAGGTCTTCACCAAGGCGGAACACTTTCGCTTCGATGGACTCGTAGGAATCTTCTGGCCGAATGACAGGCCGATCCGTATAGATGATGTCTCCACTGTCAATCCCGGCATCAATGTCATGCACAGTAACGCCCACGCATTGCAGTTGGCCATGCAGGATTGCAAACAGGTTACAGTTGCCGCCTCGGCTGTAAGGACTGAGTCCCGTGTGAATATTGATGATGCCATGAGGCACTTGAG
>JAYSPO010001576.1:0-3337 GCA_043722015.1 Candidatus Kuenenia sp.
AGCTGGAGCAGGTTCTCATCGCGGACGAAACATCCCCCAGCGATGTCGTGCAACGTAATGAACAAATTTGCATCATGCTCAGCGCAATTCAGACGCTGCCGGACAATCAAAGAAGAGCCGTCATATTGAACCATCTCAACGGTCGTTCTCTCAGCGAAACTGCTGAGGCTCTCGGCTTGTCGGAATCAGCTGTAGGTGGTGCTCTGCATCGAGGCCGAAAGCAACTGGCAAAATGCCTTGAGGAACAAAGCGATGACTGACAGCGATGCATCAGATCATGAAAACGAAACGCCGACCGATGAGTTGCTGGCAGAACTCGAACGGTTGGCTGAGAATCGCAATTCTTCGCGACGCACCGACACGCAGGAGAAGCCCCACGGCATTGATTCTGCTGCCTATTCTGAACATCAACGTCTCTTCATGTTTGTCGATCAACTCACATCGCCTATTCGCTTAGCGCTGGGCACGGTCGAGGCCATTCCGTGCCTACGCGAGTATGGTGAACTCGAAGAAGTCGGTCGCGGCGGAATGGGGATTGTCTACCGCAGCACTCATAAGAAAATGCAGCGAGTCGATGCGATCAAAGTGATTCGACCTGATCGACTGACGGGTGTTTCGTTTGACACTGTCAAACAGATGCAGCATCGATTCGAACGGGAAGTGCGACTTGCAGCCTACGTCGCCCATGAACACATCGTGCCTGTCTATCAAGTCGGCGAAATCGACGGTTGCCCCTGGTTTTCGATGCAGTTTGTGAAAGGGACAACCCTGAATGCGCTCAGCAAGTCAGATGTACCCAACATTTCAGAAGTGCCAGTCCCCGAACGCATGGCAGGGTATATTGAAAAAATCGCGAGGGCCGTTGACGCCGTTCATCGACATGGAATACTTCACGGTGACATCAAGCCACACAATATTCTGATCGAAACAGAAACCGATCGTCCATTGCTCAGCGATTTTGGGCTTGCTGAGTTTGATGCCTACGACGCGAGCACGACATCAACAGGCGTCGCTGGAACTCTGGCCTATATGGCGCCAGAACTGGCACAAGCCGCGAGGCGAAATGCATCGCCGGATGAAATTGCCGCGATCAGGTCAGTCTCTTCGGACGTCTTTTCACTGGGAGCGACGCTTTGGGCCGCGATGACAGGACATTCGCCACGCATTGCCGATGATTTTTCAGGCAATCTGCCAGTCGAGTTACTCCGAATTTGTCAGAAGTCGATGGCCAAAGATCCCTCAGCCCGACATGCATCAGCGAAGGAGTTTGCCGATGATCTTGCCGTATGGTTGAACCGGCCTCGCTGGAATCGTTTCTTTCCCGGACTTCGACACTTGTTGTGGATGGTCGTTGCGCCGCTGTTGTTCGCCAACGGTGCGGTCGTATGGTTGCTGTTGCGCCTTCGTACGTCCGAACCTTGGATCTGGCTGGCAATCTTTGTTGGATACGTTCCCTTGTTCGCCACATTCGTTGCGAGCCAGCAATCCAATCGTTCGTCCGAATCAGCGCGTCGAGAGCTGTGGTCAATGTGGATCGGGCACGCCGTAGGATCTCTCGCCTGCTTCACCAGTCTGGGCATCATATTTCATCCAGATCTTTATCGTTCGATTGCAGTCTTCTACCCCTGCTGGGCCGTCATAACCTCAGTTGTCTTTTTTGCCAAAAGCGGCAACTTCTGGACCGCCTATCGCTGGATCGCAGGAGCATGGTCGGTGATCGCTGTGCTACTCGCGTTCATGCCGTCGGTCAGCCCGATCGCTTTTGGAGTCTTTGCGGCCGTGACGTGCATCATCACAGCATTTGGTGATCGCGAATTTTGGAAGCCGTGATCACCGTTCGCTCGACACGGGGACTGAAGGTTGGCCAAAACCTGACGTGTCCGCGTTGAAGCCCTTGCTCGAGCTAATTCTCTTCAAACTTCTTGACGAAGCTGCGGGGATCATTGCGTTCCGAGCCGGACCAGGACCAGTTCAGTCACTCGACTGGCTGAAAACCACACTCTGAAAACCATGGCGACTATTAGTGTTCATTTGTATCCATTCGTGTTTAAGGCACTCTTGGCCCGCCTACTTCATTTGTCGTTGAGCCTTTTTTAAGGCTGATGCAGCTCACTGATCGGTAGCAGATCGTCCAGACAGCGTTCTGCGGCAAGGCGGGCGACGGCGAAGGCACAAGCGGCTTCACTGACGTTGCGGACGAACATTGTGCGGAGCTGAATGAGCGGGTGCTGCAGATTCCAGCCGCATGTTTCCAACGCTCGTTCGGCCATCCAGTCGCCGCTGCCGCTCAGTAACAATTGCACGCTTTCCGGTTCGGTCCCGGCCAGGTGGCTCACATACTGCAGTCTGTGGCCGATCCCGGCAGCGATCTGTGCGATCTGCCGATCAGAGATATACCGCGCGATATGTTCCAACTGCTCGTTGGAAATCTCATCGAGATCACAGCAGACCGCGTGCGCCAGCCGATTCAGCGCGGCGACCCGTGTCGCAGGTCGGCTGTCGGCGGTGTTCCGATCCTGAGGGTCATCAGAAATATCTCCATTCACAAGATGCGCGTCGAGAGACGTTGCGAACAATTCGGCGACGACAGGTATGGTCCATGCCAGAATTCCACCTGTGGCATTCTGATGCGTCTCGTCCAGCAGTGGTACGTTGGGCACGATCGCACAGACTGGCGTGCGGCGGACACCGGTGTAGATGAGTTCTGAATGAGCCAGCCGCTGAAGATCCGTAAAACCTTCCGGGCAGGGAATGCCATTCAGCACTGGAATGATGTCGGTAGTCGTCGAGCCCACATCAACCAGTAACGCTGCTCCAGACGGAACTGCTCGCCCTGCCCACGTGGCCAAAGCATGCCAGTTGGCTGCGGCGACAAGTTGAGACAGTTCGATTGCATCACCGGGGTCAGCGAACTCCCCCGACGTCATCCACACCCGCAGCACGGAATCAGGAAACGCTTCCGCCACTGTGCGGATGATGAATTCGACACCTTCGGCTTTGGTTTCGAAGCAGTCGGCGAGTTCCGCGGTCATCGTCAGAGCCACAATATCCGGTCGTGTCCCGGCGAGCAGAGGCAGTTGCTGCAATTCCTGAAGCAGGCCGTGCTTGTTCTGCCAGATCGCAAACGCCCGACAAACGCTGTCGCCATCCGACGACGCGGCTTTAATGTTCGCTCCACCGATATCCAGCCCAAGCGCAATCACAGGAATCTTTCAGTGTTGGAATTCAATCGTTGAGAAAAGTGCTCTGTCAATGGTGGATTGAGGGGTGGCCGGGGTTGGAGGGCGCTAGCCCGAAACCCCGGGGCTTCCTTCGCTCCGCTCAGTCCAGCCCCGGC
>JAYSPO010001577.1:0-1414 GCA_043722015.1 Candidatus Kuenenia sp.
ACCACATTTCCGTATTGCGGATTCTGCTGCATCGTTTGCGGAGTTCCCTGAATGTGCATAACACAGATTCCCGCGTCAGCTTTGCGACACACTTCCAGCATGTCGCGATCAAACGTCAGGCCGGAAATGTCATTGACGATTTCAGCACCGGCATCCAGCGCCTGGCGCGCCACTTCGGCCTTGGTGGTATCGATCGACATCGGCACGCGAAGTTTGGTGGCCAGTTTCTGAATCACGGGGATCGTACGGCGAAGTTCCTCTTCCCGCAACACAGGCTCCGCGCCGGGCCGGGTTGATTCGCCGCCGATGTCGATCATGTCAGCGCCGTCTTCTGCCATCTGGAGTGCGCGACTTACAGCAGCGTCGATCGTGCTGAATCTGCCGCCGTCGGAAAAACTGTCAGGCGTGACGTTCAGAATTCCCATCAGCGCGGGCAATCGCGATTGTGGAATGCTGCGTCGGGACAAGGACCATGAGAACGCTCGACGGCTTGAATCAACAGTCACAGTTCAGACCTCAATGAGCACCCAGATACGCCTTGCGGACTTCGTCGCTGGCGGCAAGCTCCGCAGCAGGGCCTTCCATTTCAATGGAACCGACTTCGATCACGTAGGCGCGATGCGCCACCTGCAGTGCCATCGCGGCATTCTGTTCGACCAATAGAATCGTCGCTCCCGTGCGATTGATCTGCCGGATCACCTGAAATATCATCTGCACGATCTGAGGTGCCAGTCCGAGCGACGGTTCATCAAGCATCAAAAGCTTCGGCCGCGCCAGCAAAGCTCGCGCGATCGCCAGCATTTGCTGTTCGCCGCCGGACAATGTACCGGCCGCCTGTTTCAGGCGTTCACGGACGCGGGGAAACAAGTTCAGGGCCATCTCCCGATCTTCAAGAATGTCTCGCAGATTATTTCGCGAATACGCCCCGAGCATGAGGTTTTCTTCAACCGTCAGATTGGCAAAAATCCCTCGTCCCTCTGGCACATGAATCAGACCGCTTTGCGTGATCGCATGCGGAGGACGCCCATGAATAATCTGACCGTCAAACCGAATCGTTCCGTTCTTCGGCGTCAGGAGCCCGGAAATCGTCCGCAGCGTCGTCGATTTCCCGGCACCATTGCCACCAATCAACGTGACGATTTCCCCTTGTTCCACGCGCAGCGAACACCCCCGGATCGCCTCGATCGCGCCGTAGTTCACGGATAGGTTGTCAACTTCGAGTAGTGCCATAGGTTTCTCGGACGGTAGTCTAACTGATGAATGCTGGCCGCACAAATATGCAATGCATCCAGTCTCGCATCAGGTGTGGCAAAATATCCCGGTACTCGAAGAATCTGTTCGTTCAACCGCGTGGGCATCGTCCCGCGCTCAGTATTTCAGTATTTCAGTATTTCAGTATTTCAGTATTTCAGTA
>JAYSPO010001578.1:0-7927 GCA_043722015.1 Candidatus Kuenenia sp.
GCCCAGCCGCTCGCCGCGAATTCGAAACGATGCAGAATTTTCGCAGGAACAAATTGATCCGGCTGCTCGTTCCCGCTTCGATCGGGTCGCTGAGTTTACTGCTATCCACTCTCGACTGTTTTGCAGATGAGCAAAAATCGAGCGACCACGTCTACACCGAACCGCCCATCTCAGCATCGGACCGAGATCACTGGTCACTGAAGCCGCGCACGCCGGTCGAAATTCCGGAGACGTCAACCGAACACTGGCAGCGGAATCCCGTCGATGCGTTTATCGCGGCGGAGCTGGAAAGTCGTGGTCTCACGCCACAGCCGGAAGCAGATCACCGTACGCTGGTTCGCCGTGTCAGTCTCGAACTGACCGGATTGCCTCCGACGCCGAACGAGGTTGCCGCGTTTATCGCCGACGAGTCGCCGATGGCGTTTGAATCACTCATTGACCGGTTGCTGGCATCGCCCGCTTATGGGGAACGAAGGGCTCAACATTGGCTGGATCTGGCACGATTTGCGGAAACAGATGGCTATGAACATGACAGCATTCGTGCAAACGCCTGGCGTTATCGCGACTGGGTGATCTTCGAATCGTCGATCAGCCTGAAGAAAAATGTGTCGGTCACGGGACTCAAGGAACGATTTCCGTACACGCAGGCAAGCCATGTCATGATTCGCGGCGACTATCGGCAACCGGGAGTTGAAATCACTCCGGACGTTTTGAGGGTGCTTGAATCAGATTCTCTGCGCTATGCCGTGTCGCCGCAGCAGAACTCCGCAATACGCTCTTGAAAGATCAGTGGAACGTGACAGAAGACGCGTCAGAACACAACCGTCGAAGCATCTACGTCTTTGCCCGTCGCAATCTGCGATTCCCGATCTTCGACGTTTTCGACCGTCCTGCCGCCAACGAAAGCTGTTCCCGCCGCAACGTCTCAACCACCGCGCCGCAGGCATTGCACCTGCTGAATTCCGGGTTCTCTTTCAGGACAGCAGAACTCATCGCTGTTCGAATTCGCCAAAAAGCCGCCGCCGTCGATCAACAGATCACCGCAGCGTTTCAGCTGATCCTGAGTCGCAACCCCACCGCCAGCGAGCTTGCCGACGCACAACACTTCGTGGCAAAGTCGGGGAATGATGCTCTGACGCAACTGTGTTTGTCATTCCTCAACTGCAATGAGTTTGTGTTTGTCGATCAGCCGTGAGTTGCAGATTTTTCCGCCACAAGGGAGTGGATTTCAATGTGGACGACCAGCCCGGTGTCGATTGAGAGCCGATCGTAGCAATTCTCCAGGCGTGCCATCTGTTGTTGAATCGCGTCAATGGACGAGTTGGCCCAGAGTGCCGCGTTGGGATAATCTGACTCGTGATTGTGCCCGGAATCGTTGCATTCGGCACGCCGGGCTGCTTCCTTGACCACACTGCCGGACTTTCCGTGGTGATCCACGGATTTGCATTTACTGAAGATCTGCACCAGGTCTTTGTTGACGAGCGATGATTGAAGGAGCCGCGACTTGAACGTGATCCAGTCTTCGAGGCGGTCGGTGACATCGACATCAAGGGCCACGTGTGTGCCGCGGCCAGAAAGAGGCAGTGTGGGAAATGCTGTCAGCTCCAGAATTTCTCCGCTACCGTCCGATCGAGTCATTCGCGCGAGTAGTCGTTTCCTGGGCAAGCGCACATCTTCAACTTCGAACCTCAGACCGCAACCACCCAGGTCACGGTTGAGCTTCGAGATCTCGAACATCAGCAGTCCGACCTGCATCGTCGTTGCATTGCCCGGCTGCAGTAGTAATCTGAGCGGGGCGGCGGCACTTTTTCTGGCGTCAGCTTCTGCGGCATTTCGCTTCATTCGGGCAGAAACCCGGGCCACCTCGACCGCGCCGGGTGACCCGGAAATATTCGTTTCCAGAAGCTGTTGGACTTCGTCCCGCTGCCTGGCAAGTTCGTGTGACTCCCGCTGCAACTGTCGCCGCCATGCAGCCTTTTCGGATTCGAATTCGCTGATCGCTCGTTCCAGCTGATCCAGTTGTTGACAAAGAAACTGTTCAGTCCCACGTCCGATTGTGTCCAGACGACGGGCGAGGAACAGCATTTGCTGATGCTCTGACGGCTGCGTCGCATGGCCCGGGGACTCCGGTACCATGCACCTTGAGAAGCAAGGTTTGGCGGTTTGTGCGGTGTCAAGGTGCCACCTTACTATAACGCCACTTCACGATAACTCCATACTTTGCCGCTCATTTTTCCCCCTGTGCGTCCCCCTGGTTGTCTTCTTCCAGTTGTCGAATGTATTCAATCGCTGCCTCTGGCGAACAGACCACACGGCCCGGCAGTCGGCCTTCGCGGTCGCAGGCGGCGAGTGTGTCGAGGGCTTCGTTGTCTTCCGAATTTGTCAGTCGACGTTTGGCACGAACACCCGCGGTTCCGTCGTGAACGCGCTGCGCCAGTCCGTGATTTTCGATGAGCCATTTTGTGCGTTCAGAGATGTAACCATCCAGCACGGCAAGTCCGGCGGTAATGTGATCCAGCGGATCGATACCCTTGCCGACATCATGCAGCAGTGCGGCGAGCAGCAGTTCTTCGTCCCACGGAAATTTTTCGCGTGCCAGTTCGAAAACCTGCAGACTGTGGTACAGCACGTCTCCTTCCGGATGAAAATCGCGATCCTGACGAACTCGATCCAGCGGCAACAGCAGGGACAGAAAGTAGTGATAACGCCGATTTTCGACATTCGGGTCGGCGTCAGCTTTGAATTCGCCATCGGCTGCGACAAGCTGCTGCAGCGACTGACGAATCTCAAAGTCCGTCGGCAGGGCTTCCGGCGGAATGTAGCTGCGTGTGAGCGATCTTGCCGCGCGCCATTTCGCCTGCGTGTAGTTGGTTTCCTTGCGCGTGCTCATCAGCCGAGCGGCCTCAAAACAGATTTCACGACGCAGCCGGTCCAGTTCCATAATGATCACTCTTTATGCTCGGAGGGAATTCGGCGACCGTGTGGATCGGTCGCTGGCGCTGCAGTGACCTCATGCAGGCGATCGCGGAGTTCGCGGTTGGTGAAGTGTTCCAGTTTCTCCGCCTGTCCGTGAATTCGGTTCACTGCGACGCCGCCTTCCGACACCAGATATTGTTCCCACAAACGATGCGAACGGACGAGGACCGATCCCAGTTGTCGCCCGGCATCTGTCAGACGATACCCCGATTCTGACCGAATCAAATGGCCCGTGCGAACGTGTCGGCGCATCAGCCATCCTGCCAGCCACGGGCGCGACAGCAGTACTGAACTGAGTTTCTGCACTGACACCGTACAATCTCGCGAGCGTTCGTCCATTCTGTACAACAACGCAATCAGGTCTTCGGACAGAATCCGCAGCGCCAGCTTTTGTCTGCGAATGATGCGCACGATGACGCCGTTGCGAGGCGAAATCAGTGACGCAACAAAGAACAGCATCCCCGCACTCAGCGCGATCATCCCGGACGTGCTCGTGCTCTGATATCCAAATGCATGTGGCACCAAGACCGCCGACAGATGTCCGCACACGGCAGACAGAACCGCGATGACAGAACTGCAGAAAATCATCATCCCCAGACGTTCTGTAAGCAGATACGCGGTTGCGGGCGGCACCACAAACATGGCCACCACCAGAATGTTGCCGGCCGTTTCGAAACTGGCAACGGCCGTCACCGCCACAATCACCATCAACAGATAATGCATCAAACGCGCGCTGAATCCCACACTCGTCGATAACGCCGGATCAAAGGCGCTCAGTTTGAGTTCCTTGAAGAAGAGGATCACGAACAACAGGTTGACAATTGTCACGGCCCCCAACACGATCACCACGCGCGGAATCGCTTTGCCGGCCACATCGAGCGTATCCAGCGGCGTCATTTCGATTGCGCCATACAGGACGCAGCCGGGATCAAGATCGACATGATCGGCCGCCTGCACAATCATGACCAGACCAATGGCAAACAACGTCGTAAACACGACGCCCATCGACGCACCTTCATCGACGTCGCCGAAGTTGCGAATCCATTCAGTAAACAGAGCCGTCAGGATTCCGACAATCACAGCTCCCAGAAACATAGGCAGACTGGACCGGCTTTCGCTGACGAAAAATGCCACGGCGAGACCCGGCAGGATCGCATGACTGATGGCGTCGCCGAGCAGACTCATACGCCGCAACAGCAGAAAATTTCCGGGCAACGATGCGGCAACGGCACACAACATTCCGGCGAGCACAATCCAGCCGTCGTAGTCCCATGACCAGTTTTCCAGGCCGCTCATGGCATCCGCCCTTTTTCAACGGGCGATTGCGAGGTGTCCCCGGACACAGTCTGCAGCCCGGCGGAGGATTCCAGCGGATGCGGGCTGGCGACGACGCCACGCGACATTCGCTGTTGTGCGAGGAGTTGTTCCAATTGCGCAATGAGTTCCGGTTCCAGCACATGTTCGATCGCGTCTGCCGCCTGATCAACGCGCCCCGGTGCAACATCAGCCTGAGTAATCAGGTACAATTCCCACAGACGATGCTCATGCACCAGCCGGGATGCTTCCGCCACGCCAGCGTCGGTCAGTGAAAGACTGCCGTCATCTTTGCGGACGAGCAGACCGTGGCGGCGACACCGTTCGATCTGCCGCAACAGTCGAAACGACGACCACGTCCGCATCGCCAGCAATTGAGAAAACGGCACGCCGATTCCCACCGGCTCCGCCGCCGATTCCCGTGACTCCAGCAGTTCGTACATTCCGCGCAGAAGATGCTGCCGATCGACCGAACGATTCAGTTCCCAGCGCCGCGCGATTCGTACCAGCACACCGCGTGAACGACCAAAGAGCAGGCTGAAGAAAAACAAACTGCTGCAGACGATCACGATCATGGCGCCGGACGGCAGATTTGGAAACACGGCACTCATCGCCGATCCTGCGAGTCCGCCACCGCCGCCAATGCCGGACGAAATCAACATCATGCGTTTCAAATCGTGCGTCCAGAACCGCGCAGCGGCCGCAGGAATCACCAGCAACGCAATCATCAGCACCAGCCCCACCGCCTGCAAGCCAATGATGGTCACGATGACAACCAGGGCCATTAACAGCAGATCCAGGATCAGCACGGGATAGCCGCGCGACGCGGCAAAGCCTTCGTCGAAGCACAGCAGCGTGAGTTCCTTATACAGGAGTGCAATGATGATCATGGAGAGCTGGCCGGCAGTCGCGATGAGTCGCGCATCGCTCGCGATCATCGAAGCGGTTTTGCCGTAAATAAACGATTCCAATCCTGCCGCATGGCCGGACGGAACCTGTTGGACGATCGTCAGAATGGAAATGCCTGCCCCGAAGAAAACGCTGAGCACAATGCCCAGCGCTGCGTCTTCTTTCAATCGTGTCAGATTGCGAATATACAAAATCGCCACGACTCCCATGATGCCGCTCAGGGCCGCACCAGTCAGCAGGACTGGCAGCGATTTCCCATCGAGTCCCAGGTACGGCGCGAGCAGAAACGCCAGCCCCACGCCCGGCAGTGTGGCATGACTCAGGGCATCGCCCATCAGCGCGCGGCGGCGAAGCAGCGTAAAGCTGCCCACCAGGCCTCCTGCCATGCCCAGTAATCCGGTCCCTGTCATCACGACGCGCGTATTGTAATCCTGAAGCAGCAGAACTCGTTTCCATTGTTCCCATTCCGGCCATGCGATTGACCGATTGGTGAGGGATTCTGCAGCGGCAAATGACGAGGAGGGGAATTTGAGATTTGAGATTTGAAATTTGAAATCTAAAGCTGCGGAACCAGGTATGCTCAGAAAGTTCTGCACCCCGCTGGCGAATACACTCAGGAGTATCAGCAACACGCTCACAGTGTTCGCTCCCGTCGGCGCATGGCTTCGGTGGCTTCATCGAGCAGTGTCAACCGACCGCCGTAAGTGCGTTCGAGATTTTCACGAGTGAACACGTCCTTCGTCGGACCGCTGGCCACGACGCGCATGTTGAGCAGAACCACCGAATCGAAATACTCCGGTACTGTCGGCAGGTCATGGTGAATCACGATCGCCGTTTTTCCTGCCTTCCGCATTTCCCGCAGGATCTCCACGATGGCTTTTTCGGTTGCCGCATCAACCGCCGCAAACGGTTCATCCATCAGATACAGATCCGCATCCTGCACAAGTGCGCGAGCCAGAAACGTGCGCTGCTGCTGTCCCCCGGAAAGTTGGCTGATCTGCCGATTGGCAAGTTCACTGATGCCGACTTGTTCCAAAGCCCTTCGTGCGATGTCACGATGCTTGCTCCGGACAGGCATGCACCAGCCGATTTTTCCATACAGTCCCATCGTGACAACATCGAGCACACTGATGGGAAAATCCCAATCGACGCTCTCGCGCTGCGGAACATAGCCGACGCGATGACGACTCTGCCGGTAAGACTGTCCGAAAATCTCGACACGCCCCGACGCTTTCGGGACAAGATCCATAATCGCCTTCAGCAGCGTGCTCTTTCCCGCTCCGTTCGGTCCGACAACGCCGACAAGTTGCCCCGGCTGCACTTCAAGATCCACATCCCAGATCACGGGCTTGCGATGCCATGCCACGGTCAGATCATTCACAGAAAGCGGCAATGGCGCGTTCATGGCCGCTCCTTGACTGCCGCCAATTTTCCCAGCAACCCGCCTGCGGGAACTGATCCTCCCAGTGCTCGCGCAACGGTCGTGATATTGTGATCGAGCATCCCGACGTAGGTTCCTTCATAAGAACCCTCAGCACCCATTGCGTCAGAAAAGAGTTCGCCTCCGACTTTCACATCGTGACCTCGGGATTTCGCACCGTCGATCAGCGCCAACATATTCTTCTGTGGCACGCTGCTCTCGACAAACACGGCCGCCACTTTTCGTTCAACAAGCAGATCGACCAGTTCATTGATGCGCTGTAAGCCTGCTTCAGATTCTGTGGAAAGCCCCTGCACGCCGACAACTTCCAAACCGTAGGCTCGGCCAAAATAACTGAACGCATCGTGCGAAGTCACCAGGATGCGGTTGGATTGCGGGATTGAGGCAATCGCTGACAGCCCGTATTCATGCAGGGCTCGCAATTGTGTACGCAGTGGAATGGCGTTGGCTCTAAAGTCGTCTGCATGAGTTGTATCATGTTTACCCAGAGCGTCCTCAATCACATCAATGCAGCTGGCCCAGGCTGCCACGTCCATCCAGACATGCGGATCAGGATGCCCACCCGCACCGTCCGGCGAAAGCAGCATTTCCGGAGGCAGCCGACTTGTGACCGCGAACACGGAGCGTTTTTCACTAACTTTGTTGAGCGTGTCTTCGAGGCGACCTTCCAGCATGAGACCGCTTGAAAACACGATGTCAGCCGACATGATCTGCTGCATGTCGTCGCGCGTGGCTTTGTAGAGATGCGGGTCAACACCTGGCCCCATCAGTTGTTTCACGCTGGTGTGTTCGCCACCAATCTGCTTCACCAGATCCGCCACCATCCCGACCGTCGCCAGCACTTTGATCGGCGGCGCGGCATCTGATCCCGATGCCGGACTGAGGTCTGCCGCTTTCTGACAACCCGACAGCAGAACCGACAGCAAGACAGCAATGAAACTGAAGTCCGACCGCAGACAACGACCGCAAGACGCCGAGGAAACGGTGGAGCGAGCTGTCTGCATAAAAATTATTCCCAACGCGACCAGCGTCCATTCTTCCTGAATGTAGCCTTGGCTACAAATCACACACACGAAGTCTATCTCCGCACCAATTGTGGTCAAGTAGAAGATTCATGCGACTGGAATGTCTCACGAATCGGAAGTTTTCCGACTCTTGTCATATATAACGCTCGCTTGAGGATGGCACGCTCGTTTAACCTTATTTTCCGCACCCCCTTGCGGAACGAGATTTTTGGGGAAATCCGGTGGTTGAATAATTTCATAGATTTAGCCATCCGGTCGTGGC
>JAYSPO010001579.1:0-4357 GCA_043722015.1 Candidatus Kuenenia sp.
GCCGCTCGCCGGAGCTTTGAGTGTTCGACCATGATCGGCGTTCATCAATGGTTCGTCTCAGCGATTCAATTCTCCGTGAGCCCCGCGTAGAAAGCCATAACCAGCCTCCACGACGGCCTCGCATCGAAGAGAGTGCGATTCATCAGTCGCGCTGGTGGCCAGCAACGTTGAATGCGAACTTAATTACTTATGGGGTCAAATCACCGGGATAAAGTGATTATCAGTATTTTTATCTCGGCGTCAGTTGACGTTTATCAGGGTGAAGGTTCTACGACAAGTGTTGGGGGTTTACCCAACGATAAAAAGCGAAAACCCGGTGTAGCAAGTGCAGGTCGGTGAGAGTTAGGTGACGCATGCGCCTCGCTGCGTTCCGAAGCAGGTTGCATCTTGCGCAATACGGGGAGAAGGATCACGTCTGGTTCCCGAAATGGCTGGCCAGATATGCGGCAGGAAAGCAACTGACAGCGGGTTTACTGACTGTCACGGAGGCTCTGGTGATTGAGTTCTCGAGGTCTCTAATGAAGTCCGGATGGACGACGGCGAGTTATTGCCATGATCTCGCATTTCACGCGGCCACGTCGGGCGATGCATCAGGATCTTTTTCAGGACGACTGAACAGCAGGTCCATGATCTCTTTCCATTCCGCGATGATCGTCGGTGTCTCTGCAACCTGGTCGTGGCAATGCCGCATTCTGGCCTCGTTGGTGTCGCGGATCACCTGGATGATGTTGTTCACCTGCTTCGCAACTCGTCTTCCTTCCCGCCCCAGTTCCTTCACACGTAGCTCGTGTTCTTCCTCAAGCCTGAGCAGAACCTGCTCAAATTCCGAACGGAGCCGGTCCGGCTGACCTGTTTCCCGATAGTGCCGGATCAGGGACGCGATGACGTCTTTCTTTTCCTGATCGAGGCGCGTGTTCTTGACGGACTGCCAGGCCATTCGTACCTGCAGCCATGCCATCTCAAGCGTGGACGGAGATTCCAGCACGGGGTCATTCATTGAGCGTTCTTTCGTTTCTTCTTGCCGGATTTGGCAGAGTCCTGTTTCCTGCCGACTTCGTTTCCGCCTCCCCAGAGCGGAGCGACATTGGCCTGATTCCATGCGTCCCAACGGGCCTGGAGCTCCCTGACTTTGTCGGGATTTGTGCCCGAGAGATCCTGATCTTCGTGAATGTCAGTGGCAAGATTGTAGAGTCGAGCGGCAGTGACGGGCTCGGCTTTGCCGGATTGTGTGTCGGCATTGCTATCGTAGCGGACCAGTTTCCAGGCTCCGCTGCGAATGGCCATCTGTTTCCCGAAACGCCAATAGAGTGCGTCGTGTGGCGCATCGGCTTTTTCGCCGGACAGGAATGGCAGGAGATTCACTCCGTCGAGTTTCCATTCCGGCTCTGCATCCACGCCCGCCGCGGCCAACGCGGTCGCGTGCAGGTCCAGCTGAATTGCTGGCTGTTCAAAGATCCCGGGCTTGATACGCCCTGGCCAGGTAACCACATACGGTACGCGGATGCCGCCTTCGAGCGTCGTGCGTTTGCTGCCTCGCAGCGGGGCGTTGTTTGAACCGTTGACAGTCACTCCGGCCATCGTGGGGCCGCCGTTGTCACTGATGAATGCAATCAGCGTGTTCTCCACTTGACCGGTCTCGACGAGTTTCGCGCGCACCTGACCGATGGCATCGTCCATCGCCAGCATCATGGCATTGTAGATTCGGCGTTGCTTGTCGGCGATGTTTGAAAATTTCGAGAGACGCTCGTCCGTCGCATGCATCGGAGTGTGGACGGCGTTAAACGCCAGGAAGAGGAACCACGGCTGTTTATTGTGTTGTGCGATGAACGCGCCGGCCTCCCGTCCGAAAGCATCCGTCGTGTAGTCAAGTTCGTTGACAGGTTCGGTACCACGCAGGATCCCAGCTGTTTCAAAGTAGCTGTGTGCGCCGCCGAGGAATCCGAAAAACTCATCGAAGCCTCGTTGCTGCGGGTGCATCTCAGGAAGATTGCCGAGGTGCCATTTGCCGACGAGGCCAGTTCTGTAGCCCACCGCCCGCAGTCGATCCGCCAGGGTCTGTTCTGTGACAGGCAGTCCCTGCCCGCCGCCGCCCGGATTGAATTCGTGCCCGAAACGATTTTGATAACGGCCGGTGAGCAACCCGGCTCGCGTCGGTGAGCAATACGGTCCACTGACGTAACCATTTGTGAATCGCACACCATCTGCAGCAAGAGTATCCAGATTTGGTGTGGGAATGTCCTTCACGCCGTGGAAGCCGACATCGGCGTAACCCATGTCATCGCCCACGATGATCAGAATGTTCGGTTTGTCAGCTGACCGCTCGGAGGCGGAAAGCGATACCGCAGGAAATATGAACGCGGCAAGAATCAGGACAAGTTTGTGCATAAGATGTGCCTCCAGTCTGTAGGGAGTCTATTCCGTTTTTATTCCATATTGAATGGACTTTGCACGCCATAACAGCGCGAACTGCTTTTTCGCCGACGGAACCCGATCTTGTGCGGAAACGTGTTGCACTTCGTTTTCAGCGATGCAGCCGTTAATCTTGTGGGCGGCTATGATTCACGAATTCGCCCACCTACCGCGCGCGGTTGAGAATGGCATTTTCGCTTAACCGCGTGGGCAACGCCCCACGCTTCGTGTTTCAAATCTCAAATCTGAAATCTCAAATAGAACAATCGCGGCCCGATGGGCACGCGGTTAAACGAGCAAATGCCAGCCGCATGCGGTATGGAACTGATCACCTTGAGCCAAGCCAGGCACACCGGATTTCCTGAATGGTGTGCCGGCGCAGTCGCTTGTCGCGCCCTACAAATTCACAGGACACAAATACGTGTCGTCAGATTCGGCAAGACCAGACATGAGTCTTCGGCCGCTGCACGACGGAGGCTTGAATGCAAACAACAGAACAGAAGGATGCCGTTTCTGCGACGGTGATTCCTCAACCGGAATCGATGCGGCTGCGTGTGACAGGCATGACGTGCACGGGATGCGCGTCGTCGCTGCAACTCGCGCTGGAGACTCGCAAGGAAGTGACAGACGCCAGTGTCAGCTTTGCGGCCGGGATGGCCACGGTTGAAGGCGTGAATCTTGATCTGAGTGAACTCATCAAGGTGATTCAGGGGCGAGGATTTGGGGCAGAGCTGCTCAGTCCTGACGCCGCTTCAGACCAGAACAGCGACATTGAAAAACAGCAACTGCGAAATGAAAGTATCTGGCGTCACAGAGCGATCGTCGGCATCGGGCTTTGGGCACCACTGGAGATTCTGCACTGGACGGCTACGGCAATGCACTGGCACGGGCCGTGGATGTCGTGGCTGATGTTCGCCGGTGCGCTGGTGATCATTATCTTTGCCGGTTCCGAGTTCTACAGGTCAGCCTGGAACGCTGCGATCCGGCGAACAACCAGCATGGACACGCTGATCTCGATCGGTGCCACGACGGCGTTTGCTTATTCAACGATCGTATTGCTGTTTAAGCTGGATCATCCCACTTACTTTGCGGAAGCCGCCGGTTTACTGGGCATTGTGAGTCTCGGCCACTGGCTGGAAGCGCGCGCCAGTTTTCGGGCAGGATCTGCCGTGCGGGAACTACTGCGGTTGCAGCCAGAAACGGCTGAAGTCCTGGACGACAATGGTTCGACAAGAATCGTCCCGACTTCGCTCGTGAAGGCCGGGGACCGTCTGATCGTGCGACCGGGCGGACGCATTGCCGTTGATGGTTTGGTTGTCGAAGGAGGTTCTGCCGTCGATCAATCGATCGTCACCGGAGAATCCGCGCCGGTCGATAAAGTGCCCGGGGATCTGGTCGTTGCCGGATCCATGAATACCACAGGACGACTCATGGTGCAGACCACGGTCGATGGGCGAAATACGACAATCACCCGAATCGCCGACCTTGTTCAAAGAGCTCAGACCAGCCGTGCGCCGATTCAGCGACTGGCGGACAGCATCTCGGCGATCTTCGTACCGACGGTGCTGGCCATCGCTGCGCTGACGGTCATCGGTTGGTGGATTTCCGGAGATTTTTCAAAGGGCATCATTGCTGCAGTGACGGTGTTAATTATCTCGTGCCCCTGTGCGCTGGGCCTGGCAACTCCGATGGCTGTGATGGTTGGCACGGGAGCGGCAAGTCGGCGAGGAATCCTGATCCGCAATGCCGAAACACTCGAACGAGTCGGACGAGCCACACATGTCGTTTTCGACAAGACGGGTACGCTGACATCAGGCCAGCCGGAAGTGACGCTGATTTCTCCCGATGCCGACCACACGGAAGTCGAACTGCTGCGGCTGGCGGCGTCGGTTGAAGCACCCAGCGAGCATCCGATCGCCAAAGCCATCGTCCGCGCGGCTGCATCTCG
>JAYSPO010001580.1:0-1005 GCA_043722015.1 Candidatus Kuenenia sp.
GTGGAAACATACTGGCCGATCAATGCGTCGGGTGGGCAACAAACGGAAATGGCATCATTGCATTGACGTGGGTATTGCGGGGCCATCCAGAGTCATGACGTGGATTAAGACCGAGGTGGTTCAGGTAGGGGAGCCTGTCGATGACTATTCCGAAAAACTGAAGGCAAGCTTTAAGAAGCATTCGCAGGCGCACAAGAATGGCTGATCATCGCAATCGAGATCGCCGAGAGGTACTTCAGGACCTCTTACGCGAAAAAAGTCTCTGGGCAGTGTACGTCCGGTCGCGGTCGATACCATTTTCGTGGCTGAACAATGCAGCGGGGGTGATTGTCGCCGTTGCGATTGGAGTCGCGTCATGTTGGTCGGCCAGTATTGCAGACGTGGCCGACCATCTATCCGCACTCTCTGTACTGGCCTTCAATACCAGCATCAGCCTGCTGGGTTTCCTGCTTGCTGGATTCTCGTTTTTCGCGACGGTCTCAGACAAAAGCATGTTCTGTCGAATGGCCGAAGTGCAGCACAAGGAAAGTGGGCTGTCCTATCTGAAATACAACTTCTACGTCTTCATGCGGGTGTTCTTCGAGTATTCGGTAGTTGCAGTGGTTTCGTTTCTGCTTGCAGTGATCTTGCAGCCTGATTCAGGGACGCGGATTGTACTGACGCAACTTCTTGATGCCATGATGCCTCCACGCGCCGGAGTTTGGGTGCTCTCCGGCGCTCTCGGCCTACTGGCCGGCAGTTTCGCGTATCTGCTGCTGCAGTTGAAGTCGTTCATCTTCAACGTGTTCCACGTCGTGATGACTAGCATCAGATGGGCGCTGGAAGACGAATATGACAGAGCGGATGCCGTCGCAGCCGATTCGACAGACCTGAAGCCGCGAGAACCCTCTCAGACGGAGGACGACAACGACGCATCACGCTCTTAGCGGACGTCCATTAGCCACTTGAATTTCTCTGAAACGTTACTGCAAACTGGTTTGCTCTCACTGAATTGGACCTTGTACT
>JAYSPO010001581.1:0-6267 GCA_043722015.1 Candidatus Kuenenia sp.
CTACGCCTGGCGGCGATGGAACGAGTTTCATCCACAGTAGCGGCCCAGCGTGTCGCCTCAGGCGTCAGGCCACGGCATGACTGTCTCGAGGCAAAAGCCTGTAAGTGGCTGGTTTTCCGTCGGGCGAGCCCAGCGGAAGCGCTGAAAAAAAGCCGAGCCAAAAGTCTTCTCACGAAAGCGGAGCAGAGTGCCCGCAAGCTTCACGCATGCCGCTGGAAAGGATTTATCGATCAGCGACCGCTTGAGATGAGCGTTCGTCGCTGAAAGAACAGGATCATTTCGTCCTTGTTCTGTGGATTCGGCACAGCGCTGACCATTTGCCAGCCACGATCTCCCAGTTTCGCAATGTACCCGCCCTTGAACGTGCCTTCCTTGTCGGTTTCAAGGTAGTACGTCATGTATTCCATCTGCGGCAGGATCAGCGTATCAAAGAGCAACCGTGTAAACAGTTCTGCCGACCAGATGGTGAGGATCAGGAGAAACAGTTGTTTGTAGCTCATCACTGTTTCCTGTAGCTTGGACATTCATGTCCGAGATCCTGGCCAAGCAACATCGAATTGTTGAACTTCGGTCCAGACACAATCACGTTCGCTTCGACGGTGTTCTATGGCCACGCGACGGACATGAATGTCCATCCTACATACTTCCGTTCGGATTTCGCTGTGCACGACGGAATTCCTGGATCGATTTGGATGTCACAGGGCGAGTTGAAGTCTTGGATTCCGGTGTCAACTGAGACTGATAATTCGCGGGATCAAGGAAGTTATCGACCTCTGCGGGTTCTACTGGTTCGATCGGCAGGTTCAATTCTTCAGCGGCATTCGGCGTCTCTGGCACTGGTTCAGGTACGCTTTGGGGTTGCGTCACAGGTGCGACAGGAACGACACCTGCTGGCTGAGATCCGATCCGATTTACGTTTTCGATGGCTCCCGGTTCAAACGGTCGGGAAGGATTACCGAGAGATTCCCATGAGTTCACGTCTGCTCCACCGACGAACTCTTCCGGTACCGTTTGCAGATGTGCGTTGTCCAGCGCCCGTGACATGGCTTCGCCGCGGATCCGTGCATCTTCGTAGGCTTCCGGATTCCATTCACCTTCAGCAAGGTAGATAGAATTCGACTGCAGGATGGCTCCTTTGCGGAAATTCAGGTCGGTAATGGCCTTGTTGTAATCCACGATCAGTTTCAGATAGCCCTGTTGGGAATCGCGGCTGGTGATCTTGGCTTCCAACGCCCGCAATAACGGACCTGAGTCCTCCTGCTTGACCTCCACTTCGGCTCTCGACAACGTCTTTTCGGCAAAGCGTTTGGCCGTAGCCACTTTCTTGAGTCCTGTTTCCGCCAGCAGATAATTCTGTTCCATGTTGATAATGGCATCGCTGAGTTCATAGCCGATTTCTACTTCCTGGCGTGCCAGGACAGCGTGGGCTTTGCGAAGCCGCAACTCATAGTTTCGAACCTGAGCTCGAGCGAGTCGCAGCCCCAGCGGCATCGTAAATGAGACGCCGGTGGTCCATGTTGTATTTGATCCCTGGCTGATGGATTCGTAGTAGCTGTTGTAGCCAACGTCGGAAAAGCCATCATCATCCTCTTTGCCGAAAAGATGGTTTCCAAGTCCGTTGACGCGATACTGCGAGACAAGATCCAGACGTGGCCGGGCTAGATTCTGTGAGGCTTTGTGCTGCAGTTCCAGACTTCGGATTTCCCACTTCTGACGTCGCAGTTCATGTCGATTCGACAGCGATTCCAGTAGGCACGATTCCCAATCCAGTTCCAGTTTGGCAGCTGATGGTACATCGACTGGTGTGATGAATGTCCCGTCGTTAAGTGGCAGACCCAACAGGCGGCGCAGGCGATACTCGGCTTTCAACGCGTCTCCCAATGATCCCTTAATGCGGGCATCACCCTCATAGATGCGGTTTTCGGCCTGTTCGATGGCGTCAGGGTGTTCGATGCGTCGCTCCAGTTGGGCGCGAAACGCCACGAGATCGCGAAATGTCTCAACTTCGGATGCGTACAACTGGAGATACAGGTACATGTCCCAGTAACGGTTTTCCACATCGCGGAGCAGGGTTGTGACTGATTGTTCGAATTCCAGGAGCGAGATATCGGAATTGATTCGCGAGATCAGCACACCCTGAGCCACGCCCGAAACACCTCGAACATTCGATTGCTGCGGACCTGCGATCCGCGTGAACTCGACGCCTGACCCGGCCAACAGCGGCTGACGATATTCTGCCTGCAGAAAGCCCGAAAATGCCGATGAAAACATGCGAGGTTGATTGTTGCTGCTGTAATTCACATCATGCTCAACCGCCAATGTGCCGGCAGTTGCCAGTGTCTTCTCCAGACGCGATTGAAATTGAGCCGTATGATCCTGTAAGGTTCCGCCGCCAGGAATAAAGGTCGTACCGCCGCCTACCGTGCTGGTATTCTGTGGATCCTGTGAAGCGCCGGCCTGCGCTGAATTGGTAAAAACCGGGTCGAAGTTCGACAACGCGGCTTCTGTGCCGAGGTTGCCGAACAGAAAGCCCGTGTCCTGAATCGCATTGTCCCACACCGAAGCCACGCGACTTGGATTTCCCATCAGCGGGTTCGATGGTGAACCGAAACTTTGATCGTCAACAATGATTTCTGCGTTGGCGAGTGCCATGCGGATACACTCATTCAAAGTCATCTCGCGAGGTTCGACTTCCTCCAGACTCGTGATGCTCCGTGGCCCTTGAAGCAATTCAGGATTCGTTTCATGTGACTCAGACTGCGTTGGATACTCGATCGATGTGGCATAGTCCTCGTAATGCTCAAGGCCTCGATCCTCGCCGATCAGATATTGCAGACGCGTTCCCGGTCCAGCGCAGCCCTGGCCAAGCATTGCGAGCAGCAATGCCAGACCTGTTGTGCGTTTCCATCGTTGTGTCTTCACGCCTGACTCCATGGGGAGGGCATCCGATTTCTTTTGGTCGCACGAATTAAGAGTATCGCTGCGACTATGGCTGACTCTGAGACGGCTCTGATCTGCGCAGTGGCAGCGAAATGGCAGAGCCTCATAATCGTTATCGTCAGTACAATCGTCAAACTTTGCGCAATCTTCCAAAGACTCTGTTTTGGTTTAGAACGCCTGACAAAACCAGTAGCTGGATTCGCAAGAATTCAGAATGCAGGGCTGAATTCTTGCGAATCCAGCTACGAAATACGGTTAGGCGTTCTTAAAAAAAAAGAGCCCGTGTCGAAACACGGGCTCGGTCGTCCGATCAGCAGATTTTGCCCGTTCTTTGATGCGTCCCCTCGCGGCATTGACCTGAATGGTTTCAGGAATCGGTTGAGAGAAGAACGAGATCACCTGCAACGGAAGATGGTTTGGTCATCGACTCTTCCAGACTGGTAACTGGGGGAGTTGTGGAAGGATATTCCGGTCAGCGGAACTTTGCGGCCTCAGGCATTTCGCAATTACGCAGTTGCCTGCAGCCGGAGGTCAACTCCGGACAATCACTGCCGAAATCTGACAGATTCAGTACTCTGCTGGTCGTGCATTGATGTGTGCCACTGGCTCTGCCAGTGCTCCCCTGTCTGGAGGAAGCACTGACAGAGCCAGTGGCACACACCGCATTACTGAAAGCGTGACTGAGAATCACGAATCCTGAAAATTTCGAATCCTGATTCCAATTTGGCTCAAGTCTGCTCACGCTGGATCCGAAACCGACTATGCGGCATCAGTGCGGCAGATTCTGCCGATGCGCGCTGCTGATCGCTTCCTGAGGACTCCAGTCTTAACCAACTCGCATTACCATGCACACAGACCGCAAAATCGGTTTTGCAATGGGCATCCTGTTAATCGGGATCGTGGCTGCGCTCTTTTTCCGTAACGAACCGCTGTTGTCAACCAAAGTTCCCGGAGTTCGTCGCGAACAGGAATTGAATGATCTGCTCCGTGAACGCGATGTGGCAGTATATCTGAATGACAAGGTTCCGGACGAACTGCCAGGGGAGACTCAAAATGATCCGCCATGGACTCTCCGCGATGTCCTGCAGAAAATGGACGAACGGAATAAAACGGCACCAGTCCCAGTCGGAGCCAGATCGACCGCCGACCCCGTTGTGGAAATTACCGACGAAGAGCTTGATGGCTATCGCCCGAAGAAGCGGCGAAAGACCAACGAGCCGACTGTTACGGAGTCAACTTCAGGACTTCGAGGTGTATTCCATGAACGAGAAGCGTCTGATGCCAACGCTCGAGAGTTTGGTGCACTGCCTCCACTGTTACCGGTGGAACCATCGCGCCCAGACATCGTGAAGTTGCCGTCGGTGCCACCCACGACAGTGCCGACGGTGCCACTCACCGAGCCTGGTGGCTCAAAAGACGGGATCTCTTCCGACACTCCCGCTTCTGATTTTCAGCCTCCGGAAGTCTTCGAAGAATATGTCGTAAGATATGGCGACACGCTGTCCGGAATCGCGCAGCGGATGCTCGGTTCACAGAAGAAATTTATGGAAATCTACAACGCCAATCAGGATCGCATGGCAAGTCCGGATCGACTTGACGTCGGAAAACCGCTGCGGATCCCGCGTGTGGCGGAGAGCGAGCGGACGATCTACTGAATCCCCATGATCGGGCGGATGAGCAGGTATGTTCCGGCCGTCAGTATCGGAACGCCAATCAGATTCAGCCACAGACCCTGTACAACCATTTCTCTCGCAGGGATTCGACCGGTACTGAAGACAATGGCGTTCGGTGGCGTACCGACCGGCAACATGAAGCCGCAACTACAGGCCAGTGTCGCCGGGACAAACAGCAGGCGAGGATCCATGTCAAGCGAACCTGCCAGAGCCAGCACGGTAGGAATCACCGCATTAACGGTCGCCACATTGCTCGTGAGTTCTGTCAACATGATCAAACCCAGACAAAGAAGGGCGACGACGAACCAGCCTGGTATATCCTGGAGCGGCGACTGCATGGCCGCGCCAAGCCATTTGTCGAGATGCGTCGCCTTAAACCCGGACGCGAGGGCAAAGCCGCCGCCGAATAGTAAGATCATATCCCATGGAAGCCGATGTGCCGTTTTCCAGTCCATGAGCGGAATACTACGATGTCGCGCATCGCGCGTTCCGGATGGGAGAACGAACAACAGAGACGCCATGGCGATGGCGACTGTCGCGTCGGAGATGATGGCTTTTCCGTTCCCCTGAAAGATCTGCCGGGCCGCAGACGGTGCTCCAAGGTAATCCGAAAGAGCGACAAAGCTGTCGGCATAGAGTGTGTACCACCCCGCAAATAACTTCACTTTTCCAAGCTCCATCGGTTCGCGGGTCACCCATAACACCGCCGCGATGCTGAACAGGATCAGCATCCTGAACTCCGGTTTCGACATCGGACCGAGAGAACTCAATCGCTGCCGAAGTGCTGCGGCGAGCTCCTGATCACTGGGTGAAGCGGACGGCAGCTTTCGGACAAGCACGTACCACACGATGCCAAAGTAGATGAGAGAAATCGGCAGGCAGCACAAAATCCAATGTGAAAAATACACGTTCGGTGCATCGGGAGGCAGTTCGCTGCGATACAGACCCACCGCCACGCTGTTCGTAGGAGTGCCGACCAGTGTTGTCATCCCTCCAAGCGATGATGCATAAGCCAGGATCAACAGCAACGGAACTGCTAACGGCCCGGAACGGCGAACGCTTGCGGCAGCATCCGTGTTTTCACAGTCATGGTCATCCAGAATCTTCAGCATCGCCAGCCCAATCGGCAACATGAGCATGGTGCAGGCGGTGTTACTGATCCACATTGAAAGCGCGAATGTTGCGACTCCGAATCCAAGCACCAGCCTGCGCGGACTCACGCCGACGAGCGACACTATATTCAGTGCAATGCGGCGATGCAGATTCCAACGTTCGATTCCCAACGCCAGAATCATGCCTCCGATGTAAAGAAACAACACGTCTTCCACAAACGCCTTGCTCGTTTCATCGGCGCTCTGAATCCCGAAGAGCGGAAACAAAGCCAGCGGAAGCAGACTTGTGGCCGCCAACGGTATCGCTTGTGTCACCCACAGTCCGGCCATCAGCACCGCGATGGACAGCAGTCGATGTGCCGCGGGTGTCATGCCGCCAGGCGTCGGCAAACACAGCAACAGAACCGAAAATGCCAGGAGTGACGGCAGGACCCATACCGCACAATGTGTCACAGATGACTTTTCGTCCTGCTGGTCACGCTCCGCCACCTTCCGGACGAGGTCCGCGACGTCGTCCGCGACGCCGAGAACGACGATGCCCG
>JAYSPO010001582.1:0-3266 GCA_043722015.1 Candidatus Kuenenia sp.
CGGCGATACCGGACACTACGCGGCTGGTACGAGTATTTCAAACACAGCTGGCGTACGACATTCCCTGAACTTGACGGGTGGATCCGTATGCGACTTCGCGCCACGAACCGCATTCTGTATTCTTCCTTCCTCGTTTGCTATTGAAAGTCGTACAACCATCGCGAAGTTTTCGACACCCTCCTGACAAACCCAGTTTGCAAAGTCATTCCCACATGCGAACCGCCACCGACACGACATTCATTCATAACGGGCAGGTCATTGATGGAACCGGAGCTGCTGCGATTCCCGATGCCTGTGTGCTGATTGAATCAGGCGTCATCCGATACGTAGGGCCTCTGCTTGATGCGCCGCCGGTTCCGGAATCGGCTGTGTGGCTGGATGCGAACGGCGGGACGATCATGCCGGGCCTTGTGGAAGCACATTTTCATGCGACATACTTTAATGTGGCCGCATTGGAAGATCTGGATATCAAGTACCCGGTGGAATACGTCACACTTCTGGCGGCCTGCAACGCACGGCTGGTGCTGGAATGCGGGTATACTTCGGCTCGCAGTGGCGGAAGTCTGTTCAATATTGATGTGTGGTTGAAGAAGGCGATCGAAAATGACCTGGTGATCGGGCCTCGCCTGGCGGCAAGCGGACGTGAGATCTGCGGTGCTGGCGGGCTGATGGACTGGAATCCCGAATTCCGCAAGATCGGTATGGAGGGACTGATTTTGCTCGTCAACGGCCCCGATGAAGCGCGGAAGGCAGTTCGCAAGCTGGTCAAAGACGGCGTGGAATGGGTCAAGACGTATCCCACAGGCGACGCCGCTGCCGCCGACCACAACGATCATCACACGCTGTGCATGACGTTTGATGAAATGCACGCTGTCGTTCAGACCGCCCACAATCATGGAATGAAAGTCACAGGTCATTGCCGTGCCACTGCCGGAATCAAGAACGCGCTGCTGGCGGGGTACGACTCGATCGAACACGGGACGTTTATGGATGACGAAACGCTCGAACTGCTGTTGAAGCGAAATGTTCCGGTCGTCCCTGCATTGTATTTTGAACTCGTGAGTGTCCAACGTGGGCCTGAGTTCGGGATGTCACAAGCTGTCATCGATGGACATCAGGAGACACTGGAAGGCGGTGCTGAAAGTGCACGAAAAATTCTGGCGGCAGGCGGAAGACTGGGAATGGGAGGCGACTACGGTTTCGCCTGGAATCCGCACGGTGACTATGCCAAAGAATTATCATTCTTCGTGAATTATGTCGGCCTGAAGCCACTGGAAGTCATCAAGTGTGCGACTCAAACTGGCGCGGAAATTCTGGGCCGCGATCATGAACTGGGAACGCTCGCGGTCGGAAAACTCGGCGACGTACTGGTCGTTGACGGCGATGTGGTGGCCGATATCTCGATTCTGCAGGACCGTAAGCGACTCATCGCCGTCATGCAATCCGGCATCATCAAAAGCCGCCGCGGCGTCAGTTGCCTGAGCGGCGACGCGGTGGTGAGTTAGACAACGTCTATCCTCAGTTTCGGGGTAGGCCGGACCAAGCGCAGCGCCGTTCCGGCAATTGCCAGACACCTGCCGGAACTGCGCTGCGCTTGGTCCGGCCTACTCTACAACCAAGCAGTGACCTCGAAATACGCGCTTCCTCATTCTGTGAGCGTGTATCTGACACTTCCGCCATTTCGTAATGGAATCTCAACCTGGTTGTTCTGCTGCTGCCAATCAAAATACGACGCCATTTGTTTCCAGACGTTCTGCTGCGATTCTGAAATGACATCCGCCCGCTGTTTGTCAGTCGTCTTAAAAAGCGAATATGTCAACAGAATCAAATCACGAATGCGAATATTCGAGCGGGCGACGCTTTGATTCAAGTCAGAAGGCAGAGTCTGCAGAATCAGTTTTCCCAGTGGCCCACGCTGATCCGGAGTCAGCCACAGCTCACTATCGTACATCGCCAGCAGTGCCTGTGCAGTCGCTGTGCGATTCGATTCCTGCCGCCGATTCAAACTCTCGCGCGGCTTACCGTTGGTGACAAAGGCAACTGCATCTGCCCAGATTTCATTCTGGTCGATGGAATTGGCATCCACTAATGCCAAGGCACGACTGAAGTTGACATCCCCTTGAGCGAATCGCTGTTTCATCCCGTCGAAAGTCTGCTGAGCTTTTTCTTTCCAATCGGCAAGCGCCACTACAGCAGCACCTTTGCTTGCAATTCGCAGGTGATCCGCCTGCTCTGCAGAAAGCAGCAATTCGTTTTCGTAATAGCTGACTCGGACTTCGGCAGCACGCAGAAAAATTTCCCGCTGCTGCTTACTGGCGTCCGTAATTTGGCGTGTCCATACTTCCGGCACTGCGGCTGACTGAATGATCAAATGCTGACTGTTCTGTTGATTTTGACTGAGATCCTGGAGCCTCGTCTCCTGACTCGGTTCCAGAAAACTCTTCCCCTCAGCCACCTTGAGGATGGTCACGACCGATTCATAGGGCAAGCAATCAATCTGTGGGCTGAATGCGTAAAACGGATGATACAGAGTCGTCCACTGACTGATGAGTTGGCTGTGTAGGGCTTCTCGCTGACTGGTCGTGAGAAACAATTCACTGTCCACAATGGCGACAATGTAAGATCGGTATGCTCTGTTCCTAAACTCTTCACGTTCGCCGAGATCTGTCTCAAGTCGCTGCCTTTGTTCCTCCGTCAGCAGATCCTCTTTGAGGGTCTCGATGATCTGTTCTGAAAAGTCTGTCCCTGGTCCGCCGGGCAGCGTGAACAGCAGAGGCATCGTCCAGGATAACCTTTGGTGTTGACCGTTGGCATCTTTCGAATTCGCAAAATGCGGTGTCGCCTGGACAAGCTGGCTCTCGACAATTTCTTTCAGCTTGAGCTGTTGCTCTTCCGTCAGTTCGCACAACTTGACGATCCATGCAGCCGAAGCACCGCCGTAAGCCTCCAGTCGTTCATTGAATTTCTGAATATCCTGCTCGGACCGACCGCCGGCATTTTGAGCGGCCTTTATCGGCCCTCGACCCACCACTTTTGGTGCGGCCTTCCCGCGTAAATCCTGAATTGCCTTGCCGACTATTTTCCCGATCTCCTGCTGCAGCGTGTTTTCGTCTGACAGCACGACAGCCGCAGGGACAGAGCACAATGTTACAGCCATGATCTGGCTGAGCACAAAAGTCGCGAGCCATGTCATGCGATAATCTCCGGTCGATCCTTAAACTGCGTTCAGAATCAGATGCGGGGTTTTCGGTAGGGTGTGACAAGCG
>JAYSPO010001583.1:0-5986 GCA_043722015.1 Candidatus Kuenenia sp.
ATCCATTGCAGGTCAGCCATGGAAAGCAGTGGCTGGCCCTGGAGACTGAGAATCGCATCACCTGGCCGAAATCCTGCTGTCGCTGCAATTGTATCCGGCTGCACGGCCTTGACTGTCGCACTGTGGTCCGGATCCAGCAGGAGTCCCAATGATTTTGGATGCGGATACGGATTCAGCACGGCCGCCGGAATCGCTTCGCCCTTTGCTCGATAGAAGTCACGCACCGCATCACCAATCTGATGACAATGGATGCAGCTTTTCGCGACATCTCCTTTATAGTTGAGACTGCTCGTGAATTTCTCCTTCATCGAAGGAAAATCTTCCGGATGAAAGAACAGGGGATCTGGCCCGGTCTTGCCCCGCAGGGCGGCGGAATTGCTCGGGTAATTCTGATGGAGTGTCAACGCTCCGTTCAACGCCTCAGCCAGCCCTTTCAGCGACACATCACCGATCCATTCGGTACGATGCGAACGAGTCCCGAAACGACCATAGATTGTGCGATCGGCATTCAGCATGAAGACGGCGAACGACTGGTCTGTGTCAAACTGAAAGAGAGATAGATCCAGTCCGTTCGTCGAGACGATCCGCACGCATACGAACTTTTCAAGCAGCGGACGCAGCACGGGATCACGGTCCACAAGTTCGTCGTCGAGCTTAACACATTCTTCGCACGGAATGCATCGCAGCACAACGAGTAAGGGCTTACCGCTCTCTTTCGCAACTTCAAAGGCACGGGCCGGATCGTTGTAGATCCAGAAGCCTTCCGTGGTGACCTTTTCACGATCCTCGCGGACCATCTGGTCGCGGGTTTTCTTTTCCTGAGCAATCGCAGGAACGCAGGCGATGACTGGAATCAGAGCCAACAGGAGTATAGATCGCAACATGGAAGGGACTTTCAGAAAAAAAATCGGATATCGCTCAGTTGCCATCACGCTCCGCCGTGATGAGCATTCGTGAGTCGATATTCATCAACCGAGACAGTGTACCACGTTCAACGACGTTGCATAGCTGAACGACAATCAGCTTTGGGGCTCGGGTGCAGTCGCGGATTTCCGTAGGTCCTGCTTGCCGAGCAGGACTTCGCGGCCACGCCGCGACCAGCGACGAATGGTGGTCGAAAGGAGGGCCACGCGGCGACGTGGAGCGGATGTGCGACCCATGGCGGTTCGCCATACGGCGAAAGTCCTTTCCGGCAGAAAGGACCTACAAAATACAGTCCTTTGCATCGGCCTCTGCCGCACCGGAATCTTTGGGTGCTGCTGGTGGTCGAATCAATGTCACACTCCTGCGAACGTACGAATTCGCTTCCGGGCCGGGTTGTGTCACGGTCATCGTCGCATCATAGAAATCAAGTTTGCCAACGATGCGACCAATCGACGGCAACAATCCGGAAAATTCCTGCACGATCTGCAATCCTTCCGCACCGTTTCCTTGAGCCTGTCCCTGCATCATCCCGATCATCATGGGAGCCATCATGCCAAGCTGCTGCATGGCCTGCGACATAGCGCGAATGTTCTCGCCGGTGTTCGTGAAACTGACCGAACTCACAGGCCCGTCGATCGTCAACCCGAATTCTTTGAAGCGGTCTCCGTCAGCCCATGTTGCGGCTTCACCATTCTTCGTAGCCAGCACCGCTTCAACAGCAGACACTTTTGTTCCAAGGATCATCCAGCCATCTTTGAATCCCATGACGGGATCCATTTGTGCCATCGCGAGCGCATCGGCCTTCAGTTGCAGAAAATCGTCGTGTCCCGGCACTTCCTCAAACGACACACCCAGCTCCCTGACCTGCGGAATCTCTTCCAGGGCATTGATGCCTCGATGGATCAGTTCCTGCATATGCCCAGCCTGAGTGCATCGCAACATCATAACTGAGTCTGCACGCTTGCCAAACGGTGTCGCAGGCCCCGGTAGTGAGACTGAGGCAAATTCACCGGTGAACGATTGCAGGACGTCTTCACGCACATGAATGTCATGCTGATTCTGGAGGGCAGCGAACGCATCAAGCCCGCTCTGTGCTTCCGGAAACCTCACCGGAATTTCCTTCATCGCCCAGTCGTAGAGCGGCAACAGCGTGCAGCCGCTGTTCAGAGAAAAGCCGACCGTGTCTGTCGGTATAAGACTCTTCCAGTTCTCGTATGGCTGTTGGTTCATCAGCATCTGTCCTATGACGGTTTCTCCGGCATTCTCGCTGAGCCTGCCGTAAGCTGCCGTCCGTTGCTGAAAACCTTCCGTGTACTGCACGCTGACTTCGTAGTCGAATGCGCTGCACTGATTGATCAACTCTGTCATCAGCCCTGAGACTCGTGCAGCTCCGAGTTCTCCGTTACTCATGCGTGTGATGAACTGCGGGATTTCATGCATCTGCGACATCAGTTGTTTGCCATCAAAGAAGACAATTGCATCTTCCGGAACCGGGAGTCGTGTCAGTGCATCGACCACACGCGGATCGTCGAACTTAGAATTGGCGGAAGGGTTGTCGAGAAGTTCCAAACCGGCCTGAGCAAACTTCAAAGATGTCGTAAAGACAAGGATATCGCCCTTGACGCCGATCGCAGGCTGAAATGTGAGCGGTACTTCTGCAGGCAATTGCAAATATGTCAGTTCAACTCCTGCAACCTTTTCTGTCGTCACCGGTAACTTCCCCTGCGACGCATCTGAAGCCAATCTGAACAGATTCTCGATTCCTTTGCGAAGAGACTCTGCACCACCGTCCGGGATGCGAACCATCACCAGATGCAGCGACGTCGCGCCCTCCATCTTTTGAGCGTACATCACTTCGCTGGCATTCGCGATTTTGTCCCATTGCACCGGGGCCAGGGCATTTTGCAGAGTTGTCTTGATCGCCAGGAACTGTGCAGCATCGCCATCTGACATGTGGCTTTGAACGATCTGCAGTGTCTTCTCAATGATCTTTGACTTCGCAATCTCATCCCACACTTCCTGTTCATGTGCCTTCAAGTAGTCCCGTTCGGGATTCTTCGTTCCCCAGATCGCCATGTAAGCATCGGGCGGTGCCGCATCACGCAGGTCTGAGGCGTTCGCCGCCATGCCTTGCAGGCAGAAGCCCCCGAACGCCAGAGCAAGCACCATGAATCGTTGTCTTTGGCAGCACTGAATCATTTGAACTTCTCCGGAAATATTTTATGCGGGGATGAATGAGACGTCGCAATGTAACGGACGCCGCGGGACTTCGGTATTCATGCGGCGCCAGGTGCCGAACCCAATTGACTTGAGCCTGAGGCGCTCGTGCTTTGTCAGCAATGGTTTAATGGGTGGCCGGGGTTGGGGGGCGCCAGCCCGAAACCCCGGGGCTTCCTTCGCTCCGCTCAGTCCAGCCCCGGCCACCCGTTTCATCAAATCAACTGCGTTTACGGCCCAACGGGCCATCGATTCCAATAGGCTGGCCCGGAGGGCCAGGTCCACGAACAAGAAGAACATTTTCAGGCCCAACGGGCTGGCAGTTCATCTCCAATGCTCGACGAATGACCGGCCCGTTGGGCCTGAAAGATGGTTTGGGGGCGATTTCCCCGGCCCGCTGGGCCAGGCTATGTAAACGACTGGCCCTTTGGGCCGAAATACAAGAACTCCGAATCTTGCCACACCTCGCGAAACTTTCGCGGCAGGACACCGCGACAGTGATTTGACTGGGTTGCGGGCGAAGCCCACGCCAAGATCAAATCAACAGACCGCGAGGGGCCCAGCTGAAAGGACAACTCCGCAGGCACCCTCGTAGTGGTTCGTCCCCACGGCAGTATTCCTGGCCGTAGAATGTCGAAATATCCGCAGACCGCACGACTCACTGTTGCTGCGTGGCCGTAAATCCCGAGAGATTTCCTGCAAAATATTTAAGCAGGCTTGCTGTCCCGACAGCTTTCTTCATCCATTTGAGAATCAGTTTCCGACTGCTCAAAAACTGTTCACACCAAGAAAACGGCGGTTTTTCTGCGTGAAATGCCCGTTAATCGCCCCGTCTGACTGCATTTGGACTTAGAGTGGCATGCAGTCTGCATATTTGGGCGGTTGATCTAAGATTCTTGTATTTAGAAGAACTGGTGCGGGTATCTACTTGCACGAGGGTACGATTGTGTGTACACCATCTAAACCCGAATTCGTGAGGTTTTCACAAATCTGTTTTCCCGTGAGAATCGCACGCTGAATGTTTGATCACTCAACTTAGAGGTGAGTGGTTCTGTTTTTAGTTTCTTTATTTTGGAGGTATTGACGATGAAGAGATTTCGTGCGGAAGTGAGTAGCCCATCCGGGCGGCGTGGATTCACGCTGATTGAATTACTTGTTGTGATTGCCATTATTGCAATCCTTATCGCCTTGCTGTTGCCAGCAGTTCAGCAAGCTCGCGAAGCGGCCAGACGGACACAGTGCAAGAATAATTTGAAGCAAATTGCGCTTGCTGTCCACAACTTTCATGACACGTACAACCGCTTGCCCGGTGGAGTGTTTGGTCCTGACATCACCATCGCATACGGTGCCCCCGGCCCATTGAACCTGGGTTGGAACGACCATCAATTCATGGGGATTCTCCCTCAAATATTGCCCCAAATTGAGCAAGCGAATTTGTATGAAAAGATTACGGTTTGGAAGGGTATCGATTACAGGCCGCATCCAACAGTGACCGGAAACTACAATCCTGAAATCCGATATTCTGTCGATGCAAACACATGGTCGCTTGCTCAGGCGAAGTTTCCGGCGTTCGCATGTCCATCGGACACTCAGGCATCTAGAAGTGGAAACACACCATCCCGCATGCATATGTGGGAGACTGCCACCGGTGGAAATTTCACGATTGGTTTGTTTGGCGGCGAACAGAATACCGGGAAGACCAGCTACATGGGCGTGGCAGGTTTTCTGGGTGACATTAAACGCTGGTCGGAATGGGCAGCAGCGAAGGGTATGTTCGGGATGCGAGTCACGTTCAAGTTTCGCGACGTCACTGACGGCTTGAGCAATACGCTGATGTTCGGAGAAGTCACTGGTGGTGCTGATTACGATTGGCGTTGGATGATGGCTGGACCGATGCCTGGGGCATGGGCCTTCAGTCCGGACGCGACTCAGAATTGGTATCAATTTGAGAGTTTCCATACAGGCGTCGTGCAATTTGCGCTTGCAGACGGATCAGTCCGAGGAATCTCGAAGAACATCGAGTCAATTACAAGTTTCAATACGCCAGCCAGAATGGGGCTGTTGCAGAAGCTTGAGGCAATGGCAGATGGCCAGGTCATCGGAGATTTCTGAGATTGAAGAGTTGTGCGTGCTGAATTGAGAATCAATATGAAACCCAATTCCCTCGAAATACAATTCATCAGTTCCAGATGGCAAATTTGCACCAATGTGACATTCAGATCCCCACTCGCAAATCGTCTTTTGAGCGGGGAACTGATTGTCGAGTGTCACTAAACATTAATCGATTTCACGAGGACTCGCTGTGCTTAGAATCTTGACTCTTTTGATCGTTCTTGTGGCCGTCGGCTGTGGGCAGTCGCAGGAAGTTGTCATTCCCGAAAACCCAAATCCACTTCCTCCTGAGGATGTGATGGAGGTCGGGGGTGGCGGCGCTGGAAGTGCGACCACTGATGGAGCATCGCCACCACCACTGCCGGCTCGCGGCCAGGAGTAAACTGCCGTGTAAAGTTTGTGTTTAAAAAAGACATTTCAAATCGACTTCATGCTGAGGCTGCTGCAAGGTAGCCTCAGCATTTTTCGTTTGAATCGAGAATCGCCGCCTGCCTCCAATCCGCATTGCCTTGGACTTGAGGCATTTTCGGCGAGCGGAGCGGCGTGAGCCCTCCGGTACCGCGTTTTTGTACCGGCAAGCTGACGCATGCCGCTCGCCAATTGTCTCACTCATGACCGCGTTGAGCGGTGCATGCCACTGCTTTAAGCACCTGTCCAGAATTATGTTGGCATTATTTGTTTAACGGCGAGCCGCAGGCGTAGGCGATTCCCGCTTGCATCCGCCTACGCCTGC